>JAGLQM010000069.1 GCA_023136815.1 Thermoplasmata archaeon | reverse complement strand
TCCATCAGAACGTTATTCTGGAACTGGCTCCGAAAATTGTGGAGGCTGTGAAAGCCGGTAAAATAAAACGCTTCTTTGTTATCGGAGGCTGCGATGGTGCCAAGGCTGGACGTAATTACTTCACAGAACTGGCAAAACTTGTACCGGATGATTGTGTTATACTGACTGTTGGATGCGGCAAGTATCGGTTTAATGATCTGGATTTTGGAGACATCGACGGCATACCCAGACTTCTTGACATGGGCCAGTGCAATAATGCTTTCTCTGCAATAGAGGTGGCAAAAGCACTTGCCGGGGTCTTTGAATGCGGCGTGAACGATTTACCGCTATCGGTTGCTCTGTCATGGTTTGAGCAGAAGGCTGTTGCAATCCTGTTCAGTATGCTTCATCTGGGCATGAAAAATATACGTATCGGGCCAACAGCGCCAGCCTTTGTGACGCCAAATGTCTTCAAGGTTCTGCAGGACAACTATAATCTAATGCTTGTAGGCGATCCGGCCCAGGACATGAGAGCAATGCTGGAAGGCAAATGAGGGCTCCCGGTATCCCATCTGATGTATCCGCAAATTTGCGAAATAAAGTTTAATCAACAAGCAAACTTGCGGCAGTAGGGCGTGGTGCGTTTTTAATAAATTTTAAAACTCTCCATCAGGGGGGCTAGTCTCCCCCTATTTTCCTTTTTACAAAACTTTACTTATCTCGCTTTCGAACTGGCTGAATTGCTTCGGCTCGAAGGCTGCTGGATTCGCCGAGAGAATCATATTAAAATTGTTCTCAACAATATTTTCGTTCAGCTTCTGCAGGAAGTTCATCAATGATTGGAAAGAATTATGTGTGTTAAGATACTCAAATCCTTCAAACAAGATAACTCCGTCATTGTTGCCGTCAATAAAATTCAGGGCCAGTGAATAGAGTTTTGGCAGTTCCCCTGGTTTCACATATTCATCGTTCACACCTGCAATGTCATTGACTGCATCGGCAGCCCCCTGTGCCAATGGCGGTAGATTATCTGAAAATCTTTCACTCATGGTGAGCCAGATTACCTGGGACTTGCCTATGTCATACTTCTCCCGGATATCAATGGTGGGTGTTCTGGCTATTATGAGGGTTGGCCTGTTTTTACCAATCTCTTTTTGCACCATATCATAACATCTTTTTGGCTTTGGCTCTCTTACAAGATATGACAATCTGGGGCTCATATGAACTTCAATTATTGGCTCTGCCTCGGTAAGTCCGATGAGGGGTTTTCCATCATCTACATCTATTATATCATCCTGGGCCAGGTCAGCTACCAACTCTACAAGTTTTGTCTCAAGCCCTTCAATTTTGAGCTCGATCTTGTGTTTTGCGTCATGGGACTTTGTTTTGACTATTATTTGCATTTCCTGGGATGAATAACCCTTGGTTGCCATCTTCAGAACCTCTTCCCAGGTGTTCACTAATGCTTCACGGTAACCTCTGGAATATTCCAGGCTCTTTTCTATCTCCTTTTTATCGGTCATAGGTTCAATTGGGTATTGTGGTTTGGATATTAAGAATTATCCGCCACACCCGTGAACACAAAGTAGCTTGCGTTAGAACGAGGCACGGTCTTGTTCATTTATGGGTCTGGTAGTTTACTGTTTTGAAGTGCCTATCCGATCAATCTGCCCCCGGAGAATCCTTGAGGAAGATATCGGCCTTCCATCCAGAGCCAGCACCATGTCGATGATGATAATTTCCAGCGGTTTTAATCCGTTTCTTGCCCGGGCATTGTTGATATTCTCTGCACCTCTGATAGTCTCCTGGGAGACCACAATCGCTTCGAAGTTACCATTGGCAGCTCGGCCCATTGGGTCTTCCAGCGGGAAAACAAAAGACCGTTTATCCTGGGCAATCTGGTCCAGGATATTATTGAGATTCTGAAGCCTGGTTTCATAATCTTGCAAAGGCACTTTTCTGGAACGGCTTGCCATCTTGTCGGTTGTTAGACCTATGTAAATTTCATCACCGGATTCAAAGGCCTTCTTCAGCAAGGCCAGATGACCGTCATGTATCAGATTGAATGTGCCACCCAGACAGATTTTTCTAGCCATGAATATCACATACCCAGCAGAACTGTAATTGCCATAAGGCCCATGGCCAGTATCATCAGTAAGTATAGCTGATTGCGCTTTTTTCTCAGCATTGCAAAATGTTCATCATGGCACCTATCATTGCAATACTTGTCGTCAATGTTCACTGCTTTTCCGCAGTTCCTGCAATGTTTGTGCTGAAGTAATTTTTCACCCATACTATCCACCGAACAGTCTTTTAAGGCCGCGTTTCTCTATCTGAGGTATCTCGGCCTTTATATCTTCACCAGTACAGGCATCGAGAATGAGTTCATAGACCTTTCCCCTGTATTGATATGTGATGAACCAGGCTGAAACATGAAGGAATTCCGTATCTATTATCTCGACAGCAGTGTCCAATTTTTGAATGATATCCATCTCCCTTTCCAGAAGGAATTTCTGATGCTCCTTCAATTGCTGGCCTGCCAGGTCATTTGCCTCCTTCTCGTCGATCTCCGAATTGAGGAATTTGGCACCTGGTACAAGCTTGGACATGTTGAAGTCAGTCTTGCCAGATAGTGGAACTTCATACTCACGTGTGGGAAATGCCGACGCTCTGCGTCCCAGAACCTTCCAGTAATACTGCTTCTCCAGAACACCTGATTTATCAATGGGCTGGCCAGTTCTTGTGAATTGACCCTGGAAATCACTTTTTACAGAAGCATGAACAATGAATAATGGAAGTATCTGAAGCTCTTTACTCAGCACCCGGTATCTACGAGCCAGATCTCCGGGCTTAAGGAAACCCCGGCCCATCCAGCTATTGATAAGCTCGTCGATTGCTTTCTCGTCGAATTTAGGCGGCACGATGCTGTGCTTCAGAAAGTACTTCGAGCCGACAGCCAAATTTACATCTGATGAGCAATATTCGCAGGTGACGATTGCATCACCTGGCTTGACCTTCAAGGGACCCCCGCAGTCGGGACAGCTTATTTCCTGAACAATTTCTGGCATGTTTCACCTTTATGATTTACCTTTCTGGACCAAAAAATATGTAAGGCCAGATAGTAACTCATCCATAAGAGAATATAAGCAGAATATAGTATAAACCTTTTTCATGGCATCTCTGTACACCTGAAACACACAATATGACCCTTACGTTGATTCTCATATCCAGGCTTCTTTTCGTATTCATAGTCTTGCCCTGATCCAGTGGTACATGCAGGATTGGCTATTCCCTTACTGAATGTAAATTGAATTCATAGAAAATTGTGCGCCCCAGCATCTGCTATTTATGTACCTGGAACTCAGCTTTGGAGAGAACAATTCTCAAAATCTTTATGGAATTCCTGCCTCTCATCAATGTTCTGACTCACTTTGGCCAGAGTGGGGCGGCTATTATCGCTCACTTTCCACTCTCTGTACATCTCGGCGATGAACTTCAGTTCCTCTTGATCAACCGTCCTGCCCTTCCGCCCGACTGCTTTTACATGTCTGGTCACATTGGCGATTAGGGCATCGTCATGTTCGATTCCCATTCTACTCATTGCATATTTAATTGAAGTGGCCCCGGCCATGTGGTCGAGACTTATCTCGGTCGACCTACCCACAATCAATGGGTCTAGGCTGTGATAATGCAGCGGATCCTTGGCCACCGCATGTGTGTGCATGCCAGCGCAATGGGTGAAGGCGTTTTGTCCACTTATCGGAAAGTTGGTTGGAATGGGGGTGCCAGAAAATTTACTCACAAGCTTATACAAATCAGGTAACAAACGCAGGTTCCACCTGTCAGAATCTTCATGAAAATCCACTGAGAGGGAAACAAGCAATTGCCCGAGATCCACTATTCCGGCCCTCTCTCCCAGACCCAGAACAGATGCATCTATGATATCAGCTCCTGCCCTATACCCATCAAGAGCATTCGCCAGGGCAAGACCGCGGTCGTTATGGCAGTGTATGGCAATCAGTGGATTCAGACCTCGTTCATTCAGCTCATATTTCAATGCCTTCACGTAATCGTACATGCTCCTATCGGTGCCTGGAATCATGTATCCAGTAGTATCGGCGATGCTGATTATATCCGCTCCCGCGTGAGCCGCTGCAGTTGAAGCCCTGATAACATTGTCGAAGTTCGACCGAACAGTATCCTCGGGCGTGTAGCGGATTATTAAGTCGGGATCTTGGGCTTTCGCATACTCGATGACTTCGACTATTTGTTCGATTGCTGAATCGAGAGACCGCTTGAATACTCCGTCCAACCTGTCATTGGACACGCAATAGAATATGCCGAGGAAACCCACTCCACAATCAATTGCTCTGTCCACATCCTCCTTCAAGCTTCTTGAATGGGCGGCTATTGTGACATTCAGATGTTTGTGGGACAGTTGTCTCATGACCTGCTCTATCTCATCTGTCACTGCCGGATGACCGGCCTCGATATAATCCACTCCCAGCCT
>JAGLQM010000068.1 GCA_023136815.1 Thermoplasmata archaeon | reverse complement strand
CGGTTTCCAGAATTAGTATGGCCCTTCAGGGTAATCAGGTAATTCTTACCTGCGATCTTCCGAAGAAAAAAGAAAATGCATTGTTAGGTACCTTCCGCTCTCATATCAATAATATGGTTATCGGAGTTACCAATGGCTTTGAGTACAATATGAAAATAGTGTACAGCCACTTTCCGGTGAAGACCACTGTGAAGGGCAATGTGTTCGTCATTGAGAACTTTCTGGGAGAAAAATATCCTAGAAAGGCCAATATATTGGGTGACACTAAAATCACTGTGAAGGGTGATGAAATCACACTCACTGGTTCTGACAAGGAGAACGTTGGTCAGACTGCTGCAAATATTGAACAGAATACCAGAATCAAGAGATATGACCCACGAGTATTCCAGGATGGAATCTATATAGTCAGTAAGGGAGGTGTCATAAATGGCTGAGGATAAGAAAAAGAAAGAGACTAAGAATGATGATGCCCCAGAAAAGAAGATGCCAGCCAAGAAAGTGGCTAAAAAAGAGGAAATAAAATACAGGCCAAAGGCAAAACCAGAGCTGACACCAGAAGAGAAGCAGGCCATGGACCTGAGGCGTGAGAAGAAGCGCAAAACACCTCATTTCAGAAGGCAGGAATGGTTCAGATATAAAAAGCTGGACGATAACTGGCGCAAACCCCGGGGTATTCAGTCTAAAGCCAGAAGAAACATGCATAATCGCCCAAAGGTGGTTTCAACAGGTTTTGGCGGCCCAAAGATAGCAAAAGGCAGACATCCATCAGGTTTCGAGGAAGTCATGGTTTACAGGCCTCTTGACCTTGAGGGAGTTGACCCAAAGAGGCAGGCAGTGAGAATCGGCCACTCTGTTGGCTATCTCAAGCGCATGTACATTGCTATCCAGGCAGATGAAATGGATATTAGAATTTTAAACTTCAACAGGCAGGTTCACGACGAACTTCTGGCGGAAGCCAAGAAGAGAGGCATCGAGCTGTCTATGGTTGATAAACCGAAGACAGAGCAGCCATCCAAGGGAGGGATTTGATTGGATTTGAAAAACCAGAAGCGCATGGCAGCAGAGATACTTGGCTGTGGTGAAAACCGCGTCTGGATCGACCCTGACCCAGATAACATGAAGCATGTTGCTGACTGTATAACAAGAAATGATATCAGACTTGCAATCAACTGGGGGCTTATCCAGGCCAAGCAGAAGAAAGGTATCTCTTCAGGAAGAAGGAAGTATCAGGCAGCCCAGAAGAAGAAGGGCAGGCAGAGAGGGCCAGGAAGCCGGAAGGGTGCCAAGTATGCAAGAACCCCAAGGAAAAGAGAGTGGATACGCAAGATTCGCCCAATAAGATACCGATTGAGAGAACTCCGTGAAGAAGGAGTTCTGGATACTGGTACCTACCGAAAATACTACAGGCAGGCAAAGGGTAATATGTTCAAGAGCAGAGCTCATCTGGATACTCAATTGAAGATACATGGCCACTTGATAGACACACCAAAAGGAGGTGAATAGATGGCAAGAGGACCAAGATATCATGTAGAATTCAGAAGAAGAAGGCAAGGAAAAACTGACTTCAGGCTCAGAAAGAAGCTTGTTGCATCAGATCAGCATCGGGCAGTTGTACGTTGCACATCCAAGAACACTACAATTCAGTTCATACGTTTCGACCCGAAAGGCGATACTGTAGCTGCGGCAGCAACCACTAAAGAGCTGGCGGAGCTTGGATGGAGCAGGGCAACCGGAAATACTCCATCAGCATACCTTGCAGGGTTCCTGGCGGGTAAAAGGGCCGCAGAGAACGGAGTCAGCCAAGCAGTCCTCGACATAGGTCTCAAAACCCCAACAAAAGGTTCAAAGGTCTTTGCAGCTCTGAAGGGCATGCTTGATGCTGGTGTAGACATACCTCATTCTGGGACTATCCTGCCAGCAGAGGAGCGCATATCTGGTACACATATCAATGATGAAGTTCCAAAGATGTTCGAATCAGTTGTTAATAAAATCAAGGAGGAGAAGTAATGCCAGGACCAAGAGGCGGCGGCCGACCACAAGGTAGACAAGGGGGCTTTCGCAAGGAAAAGCAATCTGACGAGGAAAGAATCAGTCTCAACTGGGTTCCAAAAACCAAGCTTGGAAAATTGGTGTATGCTGGAAAGATAACCTCCATGAGCGAGGCACTGGATACTCGTCTTCCACTAAAAGAACCAGAGATTGTTGATATTCTGCTTCCCGAGTTAGAGGATGAGGTATTGGACGTTAATATGGTTCAGAGAATGACCGATTCCGGAAGAAGGGTCAGATTCGCCATTACAGCAGTAGTGGGAAATGGTGATGGATTCGTTGGCATGGGCCGTGCAAAGGGAAAAGAAGTCGGACCAAACATTAGAAATGCAATAGATCGTGCTAAGCTCAATATCATTGAGGTCAAGAGAGGCTGCGGTTCCTGGGAATGTGGCTGTGGTACGCCGCATACCTTCCCATACGCTGTGAAAGGCAAGTGCGGTTCTGTTGATGTAACATTCAAGCCAGCACCACGTGGTGTGGGACTGGCAATCGGCGATGTTGCAAAGAAAGTCGTTACAATGGCTGGTATCAAGGATGCCTGGGGATTTGCCAAGGGACATACCAAGACAACAGTCAATTATAGTTTTGCAGCCTTCGAGGCCCTGAGGGGTACCTCCATGGTAAAGGTAAGCAGCACCCAGTTAAAGAACCTGAAGATAATAAGTGGACCCGTTAACACGGTTTACCTGGAAACGTCTCCCGAGAAGATGAAGATAATCCTCGAGGAAAAGAAGAAAAAATCCAGGGAGTCCGAGGCAAAGGAAAAGGCCGAATCCAAGGGAGGCAGTGGTGATGTGCGCAGAGGAGGCCGAAGGGACGGAGACAGAAGAGGCGGCGGTCGTGGTGACAGAAGGCCACCAAGACGTGATGGACCAGCCAGAGATCGGAATTCAAAGCCATCTGACAAAAAACCAACCGATAATAAAGTAGACTCGGCTAAGAAGCCAACTTCTGAGCCGCAACCAGCTCCAAAGAAAGAGGCAAAAAAAGAAGGCGGTGATGAGAAATGAGAGCAGCCATCAGACTCAGAAGCGACATCAATGCCAATATCGAGGTCAAGGATACACTGAAGCATCTCAGACTAAACAAAATCAACCACTGTGTGCTTATTCCCAAGGAGAAGACCTATGACGGGATGTTGCAAAAAGTGAAGGATTATGTTACCTGGGGCGAGGTGAAGCCGGAGGCACTCACCAACATGATTATCAAGCGTGGAAGACTCACCGGAAACCGAACCTATGACAATAAGTACGTCAAGGAGAACACAAAATCCGAATCCATGGTAAAGTATGCCGAGGCAATCATTACTGGTAAGGAAAAATACTCAAACCTCAAGGATGTTCAGCCACTGTTCAGGCTGCACCCGCCAATCAAGGGCCACAAGGCAATCAAGAAATCTTTCAATGCAGGCGGTGACCTGGGATACAGGGGTGAGGAGATCAATAACCTCATATTGAAGATGCTTGGACCTGTTCCAAAAACACCTGTAAAAAAGGAGACCGCTCCTCCAAAGACGGAGGCCGCTCCTCTGAAAAAGAAGGCAGAACCGAAAAAGACTCCTGCAAAAAAAGAAGATCCAAAAAAACCTGCTGAGAAAAAAGCACCCGTAAAAAAGGCTGCAGCACCCAAGAAAGAGCCTACAAAGAAAGCACCCGCTAAGAAGCCAGCTGCAAAGAAGGAAGTGATAAAATGAGCCGAAAAAGTGAGAAGCACAGGGGCAGCAGGACACATGGCCGTGGAAAGAAGGGCGGCCGTGGAGCCGGTCTCAGGGGTGGAAGAGGAAACGCTGGTCTTAACAAACACAATCAATTAAAGGTGAAGATAGATAACCCCGATTACTTCGGTAGAAAGGGTTTCAAGAGACATCCTAGCTTACATAACAACAAGGGAACAATTAATGTAGGTAATATCCAATCCGATTTGCCAAAGTACCTCAAAAATGGCATGGCCAAAAAAGATGGTAAAAACATAGTTATCGACCTGACCCAGACAGACTACGAAAAGCTCCTGGGCAGCGGGGTGATAAGTACCTCTGTGACTATCAAGGTCAACGAGGCAACCCAGAAGGCCAAGGCCAAGGTCGAAGCTGCAGGAGGCATGGTAGATGTCTCTTGCGATGAATTTCAAGAAATAACAGATAACGAAGAGTGATACAAATGTCTGAGGGTGAATCCAAGAGTATGCTTTATGCATTAAAGCCCATTTGCGACAGGCTTCCTGCAGTTAGTAAGCCTGAAGGCCACGTCCATTTCAAGACAAAGATGTGGTGGCTTGTAATAATTTTGATACTGTACTTTATTCTGACAAATGTCATGCTCTACGGACTGGATCATGAAAGTACAATTGATCTGTTCGAGAGTTACAGGGCCATTATGGCCGGAGCACAGGGTTCACTTATGCATCTAGGTATAGGGCCGATAGTTACCGGTTCCATTATCATGCAGCTCTTTGTCGGAG
>JAGLQM010000067.1 GCA_023136815.1 Thermoplasmata archaeon | reverse complement strand
AATGTAAAACTGAAAGGGATGCCCCCCCCCCTTTCGTGAATCTGAATGATTCACGTTAAGAGGAATCTCTGATTCCTCTGTTTAGGGTTGGGGAGCCCTCACTCGCCCAGCGTCTGTTTCAGGCGTTCCACCAACCTGCCCAATCATTATTGGACTTCAGGTCAATCATTCTGTAATTTTTGTTTTAAATGATTGACCAAACCACCGGAATTAATAATTTCCATTACAAACTCGGGAAGCGGACGGAATTTCATCTCCTTGCCAGTAGTCAGATTCTTAATTATGCCGTCTGGAAGGTTAAAATCTACTTCATCACCATGATTTAGAGCATCCACGCACTCTGGAGATTCAATGACCGTTATTCCCTGATTTATGGCATTGCGATAGAACAATCTGGCAAAGGATTTTGCAACCACTGCCTGAACACCACAGTACCGAAGACAGCTGGCAGCCTGTTCCCTTGACGAACCACAACCGAAATTGGAGTCTGCAACAACGATATCACCTGGCTTCACGCCCTTGGAGAATTCCTTGTCCAGGTCTTCCATAGCATGACTTGCCAGATAATCAGGTTCATAGCTGTCAAGGTATCGTCCTGGCAATATAACATCGGTGTTAACATCTTTCCCGTATTTCCAAACTTTACTGTTCATGGGAGAACCTCCTTGGGTCTGTAATTTCACCTTTTACGGCACTGGCGACCACTGTTGCCGGGCTGGCCAGGTAAATTCCTGCCTCGGTGCTGCCCATTCGTCCCTGGAAGTTCCTGTTGGTTGAAGCTATACAGTTTTCGCCTGCAGCTAAAATTCCCTCGTGAGCACCAAGGCACGGTCCGCAGCCAGGATTGATTACCATTCCACCAGCTTTGACAAACTTCTGTAAAATGCCTTCTTCCATTGCTTCAAGATAAACCTGCCTTGAAGCCGGGGCAACTATAAGCCGAACATCTTTATGAATTTCATTGCCATCAAGCATCCTGGCTCCGGCCTTGAGGTCTTCGATTCTGCCATTTGTGCAGGAACCTAACACTGCCTGGTGTAATTTTGTGCCAGCAACTTCGCCTACGTCCTTTACATTGTCCACTGCATGCGGGCAAGCAACTTTTGGCCCTATCTTGCTCACATCAAATTCAAATTCTTTTGCGTATCTGGCATCAGGGTCTGCTGTCACAACTTTGTAGTCTTTATCGGTTCGGCCCTTGAGATAATTAAATACTTTCTCATCAGGCGCGATTATTGCGGCCTTAGCACCCATTTCCATGGACATATTTGTGATTGTCAATCTTGCGCCAACCGATAGTTCATCTATGGCCGGGCCATAATATTCAATGGCCTTGTAATTTGCCCCCTCGGCAGTAAGCTGGCCGCAGATATGCAGAATAATATCCTTGGAGAATACCTGGTTTTTCAGACTGCCAGTGAGTTTTATCTTATACGTTTCAGGAACTTTCAGCCATAGTTCTCCGGTGGCCCAAACTGCTGCCATTTCGGTTGCTCCGATTCCGGTAGAAAAGGCACCCAGTGCCCCATATGTTGTGGTATGGGAATCTGTGCCAGCAATTAATTCGCCTGGCATTACATGACCGAATTCTGGCATAATCTGATGACATACGCCTTCCCTCACATCATAGAAATGTTTGATGTTTTGGCCTCTGGCAAATTCACGTATTTTCTTGTGACCCTCGGCAACCTTTATATTATTGGCTGGCACTCTGTGATCTATGGGAATAATTATCCTATCTGAGTCCCAGACATTCTCAACGCCAATCTCTTTAAAAATTTTGGAAACTAGAGCTGCATTATCATGGCTCATGGCAATATCAACTCTGGCATTCACAATCTCGCCTGGCTCCACGTGAGTAGAACCCGAGGCACGCATCAGTATTTTCTCGGCAATGGTGTAACCCATATGAACCACCGAGAGTTGTATCTCGATTGGATATATGAAGGTTTATGTTAAAGCAGCGTTGCACCTAAAGTATTCAAAAACTTCATATTCTTGAATTATGGTGTGAAAAATCCAGGATATTCCTCTCCTGTTTTTTCATCTAAGAACTTTAGGTGCAAAGCCTGTTAAAGCTCAAGCTAATGGATATAAAAATACATAAAGTAGGACAATTCTACTCAAAATCTTTATCCCACTTTCCAGCTTTAATCTCGGCCTGGGCAACTTTCGGGTCCTTACCCTTAATTTTAATACCCATCGAGACACAGGTTCCGGCAACTTCCAGGCAACGATTCTTCAGATCCTTGCCGAGAATAGAAGTTGCCTTCATATCGGCAACCCTGATGAGTTGCTTCACTGTCATGTCACCAGCAAAGGTGATACGGTTCTCGCCTGATGCTTTATCCAGTTTCAGTTCCTTCATGACAAGTGCACTGGTTGGTGGAGTTCCCACTGCAACCTCAAATGCCTTTGTCTTTGGGTCTATTGTGAGCTTGACTGGCACCTTCATTCCGTCGAATGCCTTTGTCTTCTCATTGATGACCTTGACTATCTCTACTACATTTACTTGCATGGGACCCAGCACAGGACCCAATGGTGGACCGGCTGTGGCTTTCCCCCCGTCAACAAGCACTTCTACAACTTCTGCCATGTTGTTCACTTCTCCTTTTCTATGACCCGGACGCAGTCACCCTTGACAGTGACCGGGATTGGCACTAGTGCCTCGAATAGTTCGACTGTAATTTCTTCCTTTGGCTCATCAATGTTCTGGACACGAGCCTTTTCGCCCTTGAATGGTCCTGCAATGAGCTCGACAATGTCACCCTCCACGATGCCAGATACCAGCGGCTTCGGAGTAAGGTAATGCTCTATTTCTTCAATCTTCATCTCTCCCTGGACTATTCCTCTGGCCCGTTTGATGCCGCGTACAACCTCATCCAGACGGTCAGTGTTCATTGCCTCAAGAAGAACATATCCGCGTAATGGAGCAGGGCACAGGATGGACAGCAGTCCGATATCCTTGCCCCTGGCACTCAATGTGTCTGCAACTGCCTTTTCATGACCAATCTGGGTCTTTATTGCCAGTACAGACTGTTTTGCAGTTGTGGCGATTTGTATGGTACAGTTCAGTGCAGGGTCAGAAACAGATGCGGCCATCATAGCCACGTTAATTGTGTCTCCATATCTAGCACCCTTTGGTGAGGTGACTTTCAGCACTATGTCTATAGTTTCATTTGACTGGAATTTCACTTCCCTGTCCGTTATTTTGGTCCTAGTGACCTCCCATGGGTTTTTCTCGCCTTTCTGCTGAACCTCAATAAGCCATTCAGCCGCATGTTCTCCAAGGCTGGCAGATGTGAAAATATTCACTGAGAGTTTCATTGTATCGGGCTTTGAGCCGTCATAAATTATCTTGATATTGTAATCCGATGTGATGCCAGATGTGATTGACCTCTGCTTGTCACCGTCACATATCATGTTCAGAACCCGGGAATCCGCAGATTTGAACGGAGAATCATCCTCTATTGTATCTAATTCATCTTTTTTTATATCTTCTATAAGTGACATAAATAAACCTCCTGTATCAGATAGGTAGTTGCAGCCAAATAAGGTAAACCAGGAAACCCAGGCCGCCCATGAGGAAAAGTCCGAGACTTGTTATCTGCAATACCTTTACATATTCATCAATTTCCGGCTTTCTGGCCATCTTCAATACTCTGCCGTACTTGCCCTTGCCCAAATTCTTGGCCCGGTTCTCGATACGACGCTGTATGTTCCATGATTCTTCGACTATGTCAACCATGTGCTCACCTGTGATTCTTAAGGCTTAATGGATAAGGTCTACACCTATATCCTTGCCCCTCCTTATGTTTTCTCTGCTGAACATCTGGTTTGATTTAACGCCAGTGATGACTATCATTACTCTGATAATGCCTTCAAGTTCAGGGTCCACTGCGGCACCCCAGATTATTCTGGCATTTGAACTTATCCTGCTCTGAACAACTTCTGCGACCTGCTCTGCTTCGGCAACTGACATATCAGGACCGCCGGTAACATTTATCAATGCTCCAGTGGCTTCCGTGACATCCACATCTATGAGCGGAGAATCGATTGCCTCGTTGACTGCCTCGGTTGCTCTGTCCTCGCCCTCGCTCTCGCCAAGGCCTATCATAGCAACTCCGCCACCACGCATGATTGTTTTTATATCATTGAAATCCAGATTGACCAAACCTGGCTTGGTCACGACCTCTGTGATGCCCTTTATGGACCTCATGAGAACCTCATCTGCAACCTTGAATGCTGCATTTATGGAAAGTCTGGGCACCAGATCTATGAGTTTGTCGTTTGGAATAACAATAACCGTGTCCGCAACGTTTCTCAACTTTTCAAGACCGTACTCTGCATTTTCCATACGAATTGAGCCTTCTGCCCTGAAAGGTGATGTGCAAATAGCAATGGCCAGTGCGCCCATTTCTTTGGCAACGCTTGCCACATATGGTGCTGCGCCAGTACCTGTTCCGCCGCCAAGACCGCATGTAATGAAGACTATATCAGCGCCTGTCAATGC
>JAGLQM010000066.1 GCA_023136815.1 Thermoplasmata archaeon | reverse complement strand
CAAAACCGCCAATTTCATCATTATTACCGCCAGTAGCATTACCCTGGCTGTAGCAATCTGTGATGTCACCAAAGGAGAATCCAATGTTCCATCCCACGAATCCACCTACACGATTAGAGGTTGCTATAACATCGCCTGTGCTGTAAGATCTCTCAATGATTCCGCGGTTCTCACCAACAAGACCGCCAGTGATACTACTTCCGAAAACATCTCCAAATGCGCTAGAATTTTGAATTAAACCATTAATATAATTTCTTCCAACCAGGCCGCCAGTCCAGGGTTTGACATTGCCGGCATCTCCAGTGACACCGTGAGCAGAGCAGTGGATAATAGTTCCTTCATTCATGCCCACAAGACCGCCAATATAGATTCCAGAGGCATTTGTTATTCCGTAAGCAGAGCTGTTTGTTACTGTTGCTCCAATCGCAATATAGCCAATCAAACCACCAGTATAAATCTCATTTCCAGTAACATTGCCATATGCTTCACAGAAAGACACAGTAGAACCAGCCATCTCACCGATAAGACCGCCAGTGGATTCTATGTCAAAATCAATTGTCCGGGGATTATACACATCACCGAAACTGGTTGAGTTGCTTACTGGACCATTATTATATCCTATAAGGCCGCCAGTATTATTGCCATCATTCATCACATAAGAATCAGCACGGCAATCATCTACTGTGCCAGTGTTATAACCAATTAGGCCACCAACATTATCTGATCTGTCAGCAGTTACATTGCCATATGCTTCACTGCCAGCCACTGGTCGGCTATTCTGGCCAATAAGGCCGCCAATCCTGTTGGCTCCCTCGACATTACCATGAGCTATGCAATCCATTATCGATCCTGCATTGGCATCCCCAACGAGGCCGCCGATACGGTCACCAGTTCCGGTGGCATTGCCATAAGCTGTGCAATCGATTAGTGCACCATCACTTCTGCCAACTAAGCCACCTGTTGAACTGCTGCCAGATACGTCTCCGGAGGCAATAGAATCCCTTATGTCATGATAGCTCATTCCAACCAGACCACCAACATAAAAGCTGGTTCCGATGATATTTCCGGAGGCCGTAGAATTGGATATAATACCGCTTCCGCCAGCTGCCCGGCCCACAAGACCGCCAAGATAGGAGCTTCCGGTGACTGTACCGAATGAATGTGTATCATTGAACATGGTATTTACATCTGTCCAACCAGTAATTCCAGCAACATAAGAATGCCCATCCACATTACCGAATGAGGAGCAATTGTTGATATTCGAAATATCTATTCCAGATCCAGCACTTGCATAACCAGTTAGGCCACCAACATAATCATTTCCAATGACATTGCCTGTTGCATAGCAGTTCGATACGATATTACGGTTGTCCCCTATGAGTCCGCCAACGTCATCTCCAGTTCCACTAATGTCACCGGTTGCGTAGCAGTTCAATATCTCGCCATAGTAATTGTATCCTGTCAGCCCACCAACAGAACCAGCTCCGCTGACATTACCTGTTGCATAGCAATTCGTCAGAGGTGCATCATTTCTTCCCACTAATCCGCCAACCCAATTATTGATTGCTGTGGAAGTGCCGGTGGTGTAGCAATTTGTGACCGGACCACCTATACTATGGGCAACCAGACCACCAACATAATAAGATCCAGTAACATTATTGTTTATCAAGCCAATATTTGTCAGGGTTGTCCCAGCAAATTCCATATAGCCAAACAGGCCAATATAATCTGTAGATGGTCGATTGATGAATAAATCAGCGATAATATGTCCCTGGCCATCCAGGGAGCCGTGGAATCTATCAGTGCTAGTTCCGATTGAATAGAATCCTTCTCCACCTACAAGACTAGTGCCCCACATACTCGCAGGGTTGGTTATGTCGCTCAGGTCAATGTCATTGGCCAGTGTGTAATCTGCTGTCAGGTTCATCTGCATAAGCTGAAGTTGATGGGAATTTTTGATTGTGGTATCATGTTCCATCTGAAGGAATGGCCTTGTGCTGCCGTTCACTGAGAACCAGACATTGTCAAAGTCCCAGCCGGCATCTGTGTAGGTGAAATTGTTAAGCATGTCAGTGGTGGTGTGTCCAGTACTGTTCTGACTGGTAATTTGCCCAGAGGTTTGATTGTCATAATAACAGGAGGTAATCACATTAAACATAGTGCCGTCCCAACCGCAAAAGCCACCAACTCCAACATTTCCAGTTACCAAACCGGTTGAGTAACAATTGGTGATATGTGCCTCACGGTTATGTCCTGCAAAACCACCAACATAAATATTGCCATTAACAGCACCTGTTGAATAACAATTCTCAATGTAGGCCCAATTGTTCCACCCTACAAAACCGCCAATCTGCTCCTGTGTTCCGGTAACGTTTCCTGTGGCATAGCTTTGGGAAATTATATCTCCGGCTCCGCCGCCATGGGTTCCAACCAATCCGCCAACCCGATAGGCTGCACTGACGTCTCCAGTTGCGTAACATTTGGTAATTACTGAATCTTGATTGTAGCCGACAAGACCTCCATAACCATAGCTGTTAACAAGGCCAGTAACATCACCAGTTGCAAAGCAAGAGGTAATTGTAGCTTGGTCATTCCAGGCAATCAAACCACCGCCGCCGGAGTCCATTGTAACATCCACATCGGCAGAGCAATAGGTAACAGGGCCATTCTGATTATAGCCCATCATACCGCCAACATCGTTATCGCCTAAAACAGTTCCTTCAACATGACAGTTCTCTATGGCTCCCAGGGCATCACTCCATCCCACCAAAGCTCCGGTATAATCGTTACCTGTGATGTTCACTTTGGCCAGCGTCACATTCTTTATGTTTCCATTGGCCCCGGTAATCGCTCCGAAAAGACCAATATAATCGGGACCTGGTCGATTGATGAATAGATTAGTAATTGTAAAGCCATTGCCTTCAAGGTTTCCAGTAAATTGAAGTGCTATAGTTCCCACTGGCAAGAAACCCGCACCGCCATTATTCACCCAGTGCCCTGCCACGCTGGTGTTCGAAGCATCTATGTCATTCACCAGTTTGTAGTGTGCATCCAGTTCAAGGCTCATGTTCTGCAGATCGCTTACATTGACTATCCAATAAGGATCTCCAATTGAACCATCTCCGCCTGTGAACATTGGTGTTTGAACAGGCGCACCTGTCTCCCCAGCCACAAAAGGCATGGCTGCCAGTGGTGTTGCAATCATTAGTAAAGCCAGTATCACAGATATTGATGCATTGGGTTTATTCATGTAAATATCTCCTTTAATTATTGTATAAAGTGGAGTAATTGAAATCATTATTAATAAGTTAGCTAAACAGCGTTAAGTTATCATAAGATAAAAGAAAAGCACGGGCATGCCGTGCTTTATTTTTTGTTTGCTGGCCTAGGTTCAATCGAATTAACGTCTTCTGTACTTATACTCAATTGCACAACCACCCTCAAAGCTCACCATGCAGGGCCCGATAGGGCTGGACGGTGTGCAGGCTTTAGCAAAAAGCGGACATTCTTGGGGGTCCATTTCTCCCCGGAGGACGTCGCCGCATTTACAACCTGGCGGCTCTTCGTATTCCTTTTCATAAACCGGTGACAGTATCTCGGAAAATTTTAATCTTGCATCGTATTTTGCATATTCTGGTTTGAGCTTCAGGCCGGTGCCAGGAAGCACTGGAAAGCCCCGCCACTTCACATCACATACATCGAAAACAGCAGCCATTGCATTCTGGGCTTTGAGATTCCCTTCAGGCGAGACTACCCGGGTGTATGCATTGTCCACCCTTGCCTCGCCATTTTGAATCTGGGTAGCCAGCATGAAAATGCCCATTAGAACATCCAGAGGCTCGAAGCCAGCTATTGCCTGGGGTATTCCATAATCTTCAGATAAAAATTCATACATATTGCTGCCGGTGATTACGCTGACATGGCCAGGTTCCAGCAAGCCCTGGACCTTCACAGGACCGGATGTTACGAGAATTCGCAATGCCTCCGGGATTGTCCGGTGGCAGCACAGGACTGAAAAGTTTTCCGGCGGCTGACTCTGCAAAATAGCAGCAGTTGCCGGGGCAGTGGTCTCGAACCCAACGCCTATGAAAATTACTTCATTATCAAGCTTTTCTGCTAATTCTACTGCTTCATTTATTCCGTAAACTATGCGGACATCAGCACCTTCTCCCTTGGTTTTTAGGAGGGAGCCAGATTCAGAAGGAACTTTCAGCATATCTCCGAAAATTGCTATTGTTTTTCCGGACCTGGCAAGAGCCAAAGTCTCTTCTATTTCTTGTGGAGTTGTAACACAAACCGGGCAGCCCGGTCCCTGGCGAACGTCGATTCCGACATCTGTCAGCATGTCTATTAAACCATGTTTTACCAGAGTATCCTGATGGGTTCCACAGACATGCATTATTTTGATGTCCAGGTTCATGGCTTTTAACTTGTCCATAATCTCATCGGCCATTTTCCTGTCGCGCATCTGGAACATACTAGTCCTCCAGTTCCATTCTAAGGTTCGCAACAGTACATTCCTTGCCCTTGATTACTTCTATCTGGCC
>JAGLQM010000065.1 GCA_023136815.1 Thermoplasmata archaeon | reverse complement strand
GCTGTCTGTTCACATTGGTTACAAAACATTTTCTCACTCCTTATTTCCTAAATACTAACTCATCATAATATTTGTGATTGCTCATTGGGCTTTGGAACCTTCATTACAAGAATTCTAGCCCTGCTTTCTGTCTCATTCATTATCCTATGTGGTATTCTGGCTGGACTTTCAATAATAGTATCTGGCCCTGCCTGCTGCTGCTCCTCACCTATCTCTATTGTTGGATTGCCTTCCAGTACATAGAAAAGGGCATCCACTGGTGTTATGTGTTTTTTAAGGGATTCCGAAGGCTCCAGTGTTATGTGGACTGTGGAGACATGCGGATTGCTGATCAGCGGTCTCACATCAAGCTTGTGTGGTGTATCTGATATCTCTGCATTTTTTACCTCTATGATTTTCATTTAATCTCCCCCTTAGTAGTTATTGTAATATCCTTAACATTTATCTCTTTCCCGGCTGCCTGGATGGCATTTTGAATAAGCTTTGTCAATCCAAAACAACATGGCACTTCCATATGCAGTGAAGTAATTGACTTCACCTCATTTTGCTGGAAGATGGCTGTCAGCTTCTCAAGGTATGCATTGGTATCATCCAGCTTGGGACAGCCCACAAGCGCGACTTTATCTTTCAGAAAATCTTCATGAAACTCAGGATAGGCAAATGGCACACAATCCGCAGCCACAACGATATCCGCTCCATTGAGAAACGGCGCACTGGCAGGAACCAAATGAATCTGAACCGGCCAGGTTCCTAGTCTTGATGTTCTTCGCTGGGTCGGAACAGTAAATGTTGCTGTTTCTATGGTTTTTACTTCGTCAGCACAGCAGCCGCAGGCTAATTTTTCTTGTTCCTCTTTTTTGAAACCATCTGGCACAGCAATATTATTCTCTTCAAGATACTCAATTCCCAGGTTCATTAGGTCAATGGCTTTGTGGTCCTTCAGGTGCTGCAAATGTTCTCTTATGGTGTTTGGACCCTTCTGGACTATTGTTTCCATGACCATTTTCTCATCGTATGGCACAGCTTCCCGAACCTCAATGGAAATAGCTCCTTCCGGGCAGTGCCCGATGCAGGCCCCTAGACCGTCGCAGAAAAGATCGCTGATTAATCTTGCCTTTCCATCAACTATTTTCAGTGCACCTTCATGGCAATTTGGAATACATTGACCACAGCCATTGCATAAATTTTCGTCTATAATGATTATCTCTCTTTTCGACATATTATCAAAACTACAAACAATCCTATAGTATATCTAATTAGTTTAAATAAAATATTGCTTAATTAAAAATTCAATCAATTAACCATAGATAAAATTTAAATAAAATATTAACAATTACTGACTTATGAAGCGAAGTATTGCCTTTGATGACAAGGATAAAAAAATTCTGACCATGTACAGTCGAGATCCCAATGTAAGCCAGGAAACCATTGGAATCGAAATTGGACTCAAGCAGCCTTCGGTGGCAGTGCGCATTCGAAAGCTGAAAGATGCAGGAGCATTGGAGCAAATGGCCGGTGTTGACCCATTCAAGCTTGGCCTGCAGATGGCAAAGGTGGATGTGACTACCAGTGACCCAGGAAAGGTCATGAAATTATTCGGTACATGCCCGTATTTCATGAACGGACTTATAGTATCTGGAAGGAGCAATCTTACACTGTTCTTTGTGGCTGAAAGCATATCGACTCTGGAATCAATAGTGGACGGCCATCTCAGGAAAATGCCTGAGGTCCAAGATGTAGAATTTAACATAGTTATCTCGCCAAGCAAGAGGATGGTCATGCCTGTTGAGCTGAGTTCAGAATCAGAAAAGAAAGGTCCCTGCGAGCCAAATACAACATGTCTGGAATGCGAAAGTTACAAGACAGGAAGATGCACCGGGTGCCCTATGATTATTGGGGATGATGGGTGGTTTTTTTAGCAGGAGCCCTCACCAGATAGTCTGTTGGCTTTGGATGAATTCATTGCTAGTGGAAAAATATTTTATGGGCCCGCCCAGCACTACATTTAGACTCACTGGCCTACTTCCAATTCAAAAAAAATAATAGTTTTCAACATGCTAATTTTTACTATGCTAATCTGTATCTCCATAAGGCTTTAATTATAGAATAACTTTACTGAATTCCAATTATCACTCTCGAAGATGGGAAGAAAATGTTGACCCAGATTTTCTTCCAAAGTGTGAAGGGGAGAGAAAAAACAATGGAGGAGTATAAAAGATGAAAATGAAATTATTTGCAATATCTGTATGCCTAGTTATGGTTGCCGCAGTGCTCGCGGCACCCGTGAACGCCCAAACGGATGGTGGGGAGATACATTCCCTGGCCGATGGCTCCATCGAGAAGTACATCGAGCTAGATGGAATAGAGCCATCTACCGAGTACCTAAAGATACACAAGGATGCCCTCGTCACGAATGCATCTCTGGACCTGTCTGGTGAGGGGTACATCGACGAGAGCTTCTATGCCATGTATGGCTATCACAATTTTGGCTACTTCGATGCCCTCGGCCAGCAGTTCACTGTCAACACCGATCTCATCACTGGTATTGAGATCGCCCTTTACCGATGGATTGATACAGACTACGGGCCCGTAACTCTGCACCTACGAGAGACTGTTGACGGCCCTGATCTGTCCAGCGCCACATTGACTTGGGAACACTTCCCAGTGTATTATAGCCCAGGTGCATTTTATGACCCCGATTACACCCTCTTCGACATCTCGGATGTTTCTGTGACACCCGGTAATACCTATGTTTGGGTCTTAACCCATGATGCGTCCCCGACCCCCTACACTGACTACTACTTCATCGGCGGCCACCAATTGAACGGGTACCCCTACGACTCTTACTTTATGAAAGAATCCTGGAATCCAGGCTGGTACGTTGACGATCATGTGAATGACTGGTATTTCCGCATCCGTTCCTATGCCCCTACTAATCCCACCATGGATGTCGGGGCCGATGGAGATGTTGACTGGACCTACAGCGGCTCCTTCCAGATTACCGAGACCGTTATCGTCGCAGACGAACTCAACCAGTATATCTTCACACATCAGTCCGAGGCCGATGCGGAGGGTAACATCCTGGTCCCACTGGAGTTCTTCTCCGATACCGTGGGACTCATGGAGATATCCAACATAAACATCTATTGGATAGAGGGGGCGCTGGGTATCAACGAATACATCCAGGACCTGCCTGCGGAGTGCTTCAAGAACGATAACGAGAACCTGAAGAACGCCTTCAACGGTAAGCTCAACGACCTATTCAACAAGATCGAGGCTGGCGATTACGACGGAGCCATCGACAAGATTGAGAACGACATATGGGATAAAGTGGACAAATGGATAGACGACCCTGATATCCAGCAGGACCTCTTCGACATGCTCACAGAACTGCTTGACTGGCTGTACGACCAAATCTAATTTTCCCCCTTTCCCTTTTTTTTATTTTTTTATTTTTCTTAGATTATTCTATAGGCACCAAATATATTCCGATACCGCCATAGACGACCCGCCGGAGAAGTATGGTGGCTGGGAATGGTACAGGAATATCCAGCAGCTCCACTCTAGAAAAGGGAGGTGGACATTGTGGCCGTGGCCACCGCTGGCTCGGGAAGGGCAGTCGAAGGAGTTGCCGACGGAGAGCTGGTCGCATTCTGCACGCTGTGGCTCGACCCTGTTACAAGAACGGGCTATTTCGAGCCATGCGGAACAGACCCGGACCATCAGCGAAAGGGTTTGGGAAAGGCGGTCATGCTGGAGGCTATGCGCCGTGCAAAGGACATGGACTGCGTCACAGTCGGCGGTTATTCGGATGCCGCCAACGCTCTTTACTCATCGGTTGAGCGAGCCGTGGCTGAAGGTTTATTAGTTGAAAGGGGCTGAAAATTACTGGCCCACTCGTATACACTTCACAATTTGTAAAAAACAGAGGGCTAAGTTTACTCACTGGCGTTCGTAAACTCAGCCCACAGATTTACATTAAAAAAATCAGTGGGCCCGCCCAGATTTGAACTGGAGTTACTACAACCCCAATGTAGAAGGATACCATTGTAGCACGAACAGGAAGGCTTTGCCGAACTATTCGTGAAGCTACCCTACGGGCCCATTGCCACATACACCAATATGGCTAACACTGGGATATAAAACAACTATTAAATTCTGTTGCATTCGCCTAGTCGAACGGCATGACTTCATCAATCAGATTGATATGGGAAAGAACCATCCTTCTGCAACAGTACCTTTCCATGCCCAGGTCATCCAGAACTTCCTTCGGATTTTCTCCGGCTTCCACTCGCTCTTTGAAAGGCTCGAATGCCGAACCGACAACATTGCCGCATGTGAAACACTTGACTGGAATTATCATTTTTAAATCACCTGTATGATTTCTGCCTCTTGGCTCTTGCGCCGCGTCCCAATGGCCTCTTTTGCATCTTTCTTCTTGGGTCGCTGACAAGAAGACTTCTGTCGTACTGCTTGTAAATCGCCTCAAGGTCCTTGTCCTTCAAGAATTCAACTAAACCCTTGGCAATTGCAGTTCTTGATGCATATGCTTGACCCATGAATCCACCGCCCTGGACATTTACATCAATGTCAAGTTTGTCCATCTTCTTTCCGGCGATGTTAACTGGTTCCATAATCTTGAACTTGGC
>JAGLQM010000064.1 GCA_023136815.1 Thermoplasmata archaeon | reverse complement strand
GATTCACGATAGTGAGTCAGGCGAGACATGTTCAGTAATACTTGATATACTGTTTATCATCCAAACGCTCTTTCAACTACCAACCCAACACCATCACAAAGTACTTCAACCTCAAAACCAATTTTCTCATACCAATCCTTATCCTCAGCCAGCCTGAAAATCTGACCTGCCTCTTCGCCAAACAGCATTCTTAATCTTTTCTCAAGCTGCGGTTTCAGTCGCAGCCTATCATACATTAGCCTGCCAGCACCAGTATCCTTCACCTGCTGAACAACTTTTTTTAATGAATCCGATGAATCATTAATCTGCGGGATAACTGGTCCAAGAAATACACAGGTTTTTATTCCAGCCTCCGAAACCTGCCGCAGTGCTTCCACCCGCCTTTGTGGGCTTGGAGCACCTGGCTCTATCATGCTGGCTATAATCATATCCATGGTATTGATTGTGAAAATTACTTCGACATTCTTCATGCGCTGAAGAATGTCAATATCTCTAACAATTAAATCCGATTTTGTCTGCACGCAGGTTGAAATTTTACTCATGGCCAGTTGTTCCAGGCAGTATCTTGTTATCTTGTGTTTTTCTTCGGCTTGCTGATAAGGGTCTGTGACTGTGCCCAGGCCCACAATTCCAGACATTTTCTTCTTCTGCTTGGCAAGAAGCACTGGCATGTTCTTTCGAACTTCCACGAAGTTTCCCCAGTTCTGCCAATTATCCATCCGCAGAACATCCGATGAATAGCAGTAAACGCATGCATGGCTGCATCCCCGGTACGGGTTAAGAGCATAATCAAGTCCCGGCAATCTGGACGGATTCAAGGCTCTGCTGGCCTTCACTACCGTGAGCTTCATCTTTCACCTCCATGTCTGGCTCTGCGTCTGCATTTCCACCCAGAAAATCTTCTAACCTTTTCTGATGCAGCGTATCCTTCAGGATTCCTGAAGAATTTATCCATCTTTTCATTGGTATATCCATTTTATTCTGAATGTGGTCCAGTGCCTGCTTTAGCGTGGCAAATTTCTTCGGCTTTTTGGCAACTGCCGCTCTGACATTTTCCCGAACATTCCACACACCCACTGGCATAATGTAGCCTGCATGAGCTTCCCTGAATATGACAACTCCGGCCTGCCGATTTCTGGCAGTTAAATTCTCGTTTACAGCCAGCCTGGCCGCGTAATAGCAGCCCCCGATTCTTGCATAGGTCTTTCTGGGCTTGTAAAATTCCCAGTCCGAGATTATGCAGATTCCCTGGCCATACGGATTCCATACACTTTTCGGATACCATGCCTCGATAAGTTCATAACGCCAGGAAGTTGGCATCATCAGCACTGCCCAGCGATTGTCCAGTTCCTCTGTTTCATAGACTTCAAAATCTGTGATATAAGGCGCGTCCCTTGTCCTCTGAAGCAGGTTTTTTCCAAGTGCATCATCAATTGCAGTAATAGACCATCTGGTAGGCACGAATTTTCTCCGGTTTCCAACACCGAAAGCTCCAACACTGAATGCCCTCTGAAGTCGGGACACCATCTGTCCGTTTCCATAAAGGTCAATAACAGCATCTGTAGCTTTTAAATCAGTATCAGAATAAGCTTTCTCAATGCGCTGATCAATTTTTATGGAGTTCAAATCGAACTTCTTCAATGGCGCAGAAGGGCCGAATGGCTGGGAATTATCGTCAAAGGTTAATTTGCCGTAGGGTCTGCGCAAAAATTCCGCTTCCAGATCCGCAGTACCGTGACCCATGGCCAGTTCCCTGGTATCATCGACTATTTTGCCGCCGTTCTCAACATTATGAACTTCAACCTTATGCATTCCCCGGACAAGGTTCATACGGTAGCCAACAATATCATCTATTGTTTTGCCCACCCAGCGTTCTGGCGTGTCCATTATCTCGGTATCGCCCATAATCGGCGGCACCATTGGACCGATGTAGACCTTTGGATAATTAGCACGACCAACAAAGACACTGGGAGGACTGGAGCCGGCAATATGCTCAGAAAAGCTTCGTTTTGCCTTCATGTGAGCATGATACTTTGTCACAACAGGGCAACTGGCCTTCCCGCAAAGCAGTCTCGAACCCTTGCAGACATAACATAGATTTGCATCTGGCCCGCCCTTTACCTCGGTTGACATGACCTCAAATTGATTTACACCACTACTGCTAGCTGACATCCCGTACCTAATATGATTTCAGAGGTTTAAATAGTCTTATTGAGGGTTTCCGAAAGTATTGATTGGACAACTTACTCTGCACTTAACAAGTTGAGTGAGTAGAACCTGATTTGCCAGGATGTAAGCGGTGGGTTTCCGCTGGCCAAGTATTATGAGCTAACTGACAAGGGGAAGCCTGTGGCAAGGAATCTGACCCGAGTGGATAAACTTCTTGAATGATGATTATTCAATTCCATACTTTCATTAGGCCTTGCACCTAAAGTATTCAAAAACATCGTAACCTTGGATTTTGATGTGAAAAATCCCGGTTATTTCATTCCTATTTTTTTCATCCAACGACTTTAGGTGCAACGCTGCTGTCACTGATACCTATATATACATATCGGAAATAAGCGATACCTATCACTGATACCTTTATATATTATAGTCATTTTACCGATATAGTGATGAAACTGATAGACGAGGATATTGAGGCCATCAAGGAACTCATGAGGCATAAACTTCAGTTGGGCGATACCGCAGACTTTCAGTTTGAACGTTACCTGTCCAATGAATTTCCTATTGTACCAGATATTCAGATTAAAGATAAGAATAATGTATATTATATTGAAATTAAACGAAAGGCAAGCTGGGAAGCCATATCCAGATTATTGTTGTATCAGAAGTTACAGGGCGAATCTGCTTCAATCGTTCTGGCTGCCAAAGTTATTCCAAACTCTATTCGTTTAGCAGCCGATAGAGCGGGTGTTATACTTGTTCAGCTAACGGATGATGTTATTGTGAAGAAAAATGATTACAAGCCAAGAGGAAAACTAACTTCTGAAAAGGCTTGGAAGATTATCATACACTTAATCAAGGTTCGAAGATGCTCGATAAGGAGTATTTCACAAGATGAGGACATCTCTTATGCCTGGACCCATGGGGTAGTTAAGAATCTTATTTCAAGAGGCATAGTTAATCAAAAAGGAAATATCATAGAACTTGCAGATTTGAAGAGCCTTCTGAATGCAGTTGCTTGGGAGAGGCCAATCAAGGATTTAGA
Source organism: Thermoplasmata archaeon (assembly GCA_023136815.1). GTDB lineage: Archaea > Thermoplasmatota > Thermoplasmata > SG8-5 > SG8-5 > JAGLQM01. Next base: position 1,446 of record JAGLQM010000064.1, on the reverse strand, counting down.
GTGGGAGGAAATAATAACTTCTTTTGAATCCACTCATGATCTGGCACAGACACTGACAGAATATTATTCAGAAGGAATTGACCGGGTAATATTTGCTGTATATACCGCAGCCACACTTCAATTTGGTTATGGGCTTCGGAGTGATGCGGTCTATTGCTATGCTACTTCAGGAAAGGTAGTCCAGAGCATTAAAAAAGAATATACTGATATTGAGTCGAAAGAAAGAATCAAGCTGATAATATTGAAGCCAGACAGAATAGTGTTTGATAATAATAGTGAGATAATTGATGGTGTATTGGTTACTTCAAGGGAGCAAACACTTCTTGATGTGGCTGGACTAGGATATTCAGGAAGAGATTTACTAAATGATATGGTGAAGCAATATGGAACCAATAGCAGATGAATCACTGAAAGAGCTCCAGGTCATATTCGAATGGGTTCAAGAAAGAGAATATGACCTAACGGAATCAAGAATTGTGCTTGTTGGTGGATGGGCAGTCTATGCCTATAATCAATATTGGGGTTCAGTTGATATTGATTTGATTTCAAATAATAGAACAAAGCGCAGCTTGAGGAAATTCTTACTGGATGAGCATAACTTCCATCCAGACCCTGAATCAATTTCTGTTTACAAAGACACTACTGCAGGAAAAGTGATTATTGATTTTGCCAATAGAGGTGATGATCCATTTGAGGGTAATCATGGTTCACTTAATCTTGGGGTCGTTGACGGCAACACAGTAGTTCGAAGGATAGATACCCAGAACGTTCCAGTACCATCGCGCTCTGTTCTGCTGATGATGAAATTCAAGGCAGCATGGGACAGAAGCTGGAGATATAATCATGGTAAGAGCCATAATCCTGAATGGGAATTTAGCAAGATAATCAAGGATTATTCAGATATATTGGCACTGATTGACCCGGACAAGGGCGGGAGAGACCTTGAGGTTGAGCAGATGGGTGAGTTTTTCTCAAAGCATGAATTTATCAAGCCAGTGTTAGACAGGATATCAGAGTCCCGGGCAGCTGCTGAAAAGTATGGAATAACCTTGGACCAGGCGGAAGAGATTGTTGAGCGATTCAAGAGTGTTGTTTTCTGATGCTGTTCAAACCGAAATATAAAATATATCGAGTCTTAGAGCTCAATAAACTGGGTTCACTCCAACTCCACTCCGCGTCCAGTATTTTTAAAGAAATCATTAAGTCAATAGTAGTATATCAGCACTCGGTGGCCTTATGAACAATCTAGAGATATTCTTTAGCGTTGCTTTGATGGGTTTCTCGCTGATTCTTTTTGTAATATCGGCGATAACCTATAGGAGAGTCCAGAGAACCAGACTTCTACTTGTGAGTCTGGCTTTCGCCCTGTTTTTTATCAAGGGGTTAATGCTCACACTGGGACTCTTCATTGACAGCATTGGGGATGTATTCCATGCCTCTGTGCTG
>JAGLQM010000063.1 GCA_023136815.1 Thermoplasmata archaeon | reverse complement strand
GAGATTGTCAGGAAACTGGCATGAGCTTCCAGTTCTGCGTTCTGGGAAGCGGCAGCAGCGGAAATTCCGTTGCCATATGGGATAGTGAATCCTTATTCCTGATAGATGCGGGTTTTTCTTGCAAGGAAACAGTTCGCAGGCTGGGCCTTGCCGGTCTTGATGCAAATGATTTGGATACAATATTCATCAGCCATGAGCATTCTGACCACATTAATGGAGCAAGAGTTCTTAATAAACGATTCCAGCCCAGGGTTCTTTCCACGGAGCCGGTTCAGGAATGGCTGGATGTGAAATATGCTGTCATTACAGAGCCAGTTCTGGAACCTGGTAAGATCGAGGAAATCGGCAGCTTCAAAATAACTCCGTTCGAGGTTCCCCATGATGCCAGCCAGACTGTGGGGTTCAAGATTCAGAATAATGGCAGGAAACTTGTTATGGCAACCGACCTGGGCCATGTTACCCCAAGACTTTGCAAAAAATTTGATGATGCTGATGCGTTAATTCTGGAGTCAAATCATGATGTCCAGATGCTGAATGATGGCAAGTATCCGTACTTCCTGAAAAAGCGAATTCTGGGAATGCAGGGGCATCTGTCAAACGAACAATCTGCAGAAGTACTGGTCAATGTAATTTCTGATAAAACAAAACACATACTCCTTGCACATATCAGCCAGGACAATAATATGCCGGATAAGGCACTTGCAGAGTCCGAAAAAGCATTAAAGAAAGTAACTGGCAGGCGCATAGAAGTTGCACCAGCCTCCCAAACTGAAATCAGCAAAATAATTAATGTTTAATGCCCTATCTAGTCTTGGTGTCTAGATGGATAAGGGAACGGAAATTGTTGCGGAACTTATGAAAATATCTGCCATAACGGCCCCAAAGGCAGTTGGCCAGGATTTTATTGAAGTGAAAATAGCCACAGAGCAGGAAATGAGTCAGATTGCTGCGGATATGGTTAAAATTGGAGAAGAAAAGGGCGCGGCAAACTGGGATAGGGATGCCAAAGGAGTGGAGAAATCTTCCGGTCTTGTGCTGATAGGAGTTCTGGAGCACACAGGAATCGGGTTGAATTGTGGGGCCTGCGGTTTTGACTCCTGTGCATTGTTCAACAAGGCCAGTGCTGAAAAGGACTTTCATGGGCCAAATTGCATGCTACGCTTGCTTGATATGGGAATCGCCCTGGGCTCGGCAGTAAAAACAGCGCAAATTCACAATGTGGACAATCGCATAATGTACCGTATTGGAGTTGCTGCCAGGCGGCTGGGAATGATGAAAAGCAATGTGATAATGGGCATACCGCTGAGTGTCGGGGCGAAAAATTTGTATTTTGATCGGTGATGAGATTTAAAAAATTATAATTCGGTGCAACGAGGTGCACCTTTCAAGAAACAGACTAAAATTATTGATTATTTGTATTCACTGGTTTCTTGATTCACCGTAAATTTGATATTTAATTTGTCATCAGTGTCAAATCTGCGCTTTTCCTAATTTTCGAAAAATTAGGGGATAGAGGCTCCGGAGGAGGAAAGAACCACTGGGTAATAGTCACATTCTATGGGTGGAACCTCTATCATTGATACATAGGCCCTGGGTGGTATAACTGATTGGAACCGGGTATCCGGTTTGATAATATCCCTGGGCATTCCCACATAATTGATATAGATACAGTACCCATATTAATGAGATAATGAAAGACTGCCTGATGATTCAAAAAATAGAAAATGATGAGAGCAAATATGGAATTATCCAGTTCCTTTCGATGAGTCAATACAAGAGTGAGAAAAACAAGGCACGAATTATGCTGATTGTGTTTGCGGTTTATGATGATATTTCCTTTTTTCATTGATCATGGCTTTTTCTTTCTGAAAAATCGCTTCTCCCCAACCACCAGATTATCTTTTATCTTCCCAAGATTGGTGCCATCCAGCAGGAACATTTCAGCATTCTGAATATCTGCCAGTTCATTCCGTAGAACCGTCCCAATTCTGCGCCGCCCATTGTCATTAACATGGCTGCCGCCGCAGAGGTCATTGAAGGCCGGAATCATGACAAAATTATTTCCCAACTTTGGGTACTTCTCCATTGCCTTTTTCCGGTTCCATTTTCCCCGGACCCAGCATCTTTCCATACTTCTGGCTCTCACGCCGTCCACGAAAGCTGCTTGTGGGTGTATATGGGCCATTAAAACTCTCTTACTTGCCATAATTTCTTCCGAGGGCCAGCAATGGCCGTGCCATATTCCGTATTCTCCCATTGTGAAGCCCTTTGATGAATGAACTTTCACATCGCCAGGTATGAAATTCTTAATGCCTCCGTCATGATTTCCAGGACTAAGATGAATCTCGTCCACATACTCGAAAAGTGTGAATATCAAATCAGGAATTTCTTTCACCTCCCTGAAGCTGGATACCGGGATATTGTGCTTCAGGTCGCCAGCAATAATCAGTTTTTTTGCGCCAGTCTCCTTGAGAAGCTTGATAAGTTTTGCCTGGTGTTCTCCAGTTTTGCCAGGTATCTTTGCGCCAGCCAGAAATATCTCATGCTCAATACCTATATGCAGGTCTGCCACAATAAGTGCGTTAATGTCCTTGGCGAAAAGTGCTGGCTCATCTATAATTGGCAGTAAGTTCATCAAGTGGTTATTGGACTGGTGGATAAAACAATGCTCCCTGTGGAATCATACATCACTTGCTTTCTCCTTTTTAGGGGGCATTCTCTTTATTGGATCTTCACCAGGCAGCCTGCTGATGGTTGGCATGAATGGCTTGCCAGGGTTGATATAACAGTCCATAATATACATCAATAAGTCTCTGGATTCAGGATGCCAGGCTCTTGTCTCACCATTGCTGCGCAGGCAGTATGAACAGTGTTTTGACTCCATACTTGTGAGCTTCTTTATTTGAAGATGAAGGCATCCTTCGCAAGTGAGATTGTCTACTCTTTCCATGTTAATAACACTATCTTCTGCATATAAGTGGCTTGTCACCCAGTGCTCAAAAGTTATTCTGACTAATGAATCTAAAACATGATAATTAAGCAAACCAAAACCTTATCAAACCCGGTTGTTTCCACTATCTCATGGCACCTGACGTGTTGATAATAATGGGCAGCAAGAGTGACTTGCCAGTTGGAGAGAAAGTTACTAAGACGTTGAAAGAACTGGGTATAAGCTACCAGTTGAAAGTGGCATCAGCCCACAGAACCCCGAAGCTAGTGGAAAATCTCGTGAACAGCAGTGACGCAAAGGTGTTCATTGCCATTGCCGGACTTGCCGCAGCCTTACCCGGCTCAATTGCTGCCCACACAATAAGGCCAGTCATTGGAGTTCCAGTCTCTGGCAAGGTCAATTTAGATTCCATTCTCGCAATAGTCCAGATGCCGCCGGGAATTCCTGTTGGAGCAGTAGGCCTGGACCGCGGAGAAAATGCCGCCCTTTTGGCCGCACAGATTATCGGAATTAACAGTCTGGAAGTTGAGCAAAAGCTTCTGGAGCACAGAAAGGCTCAGGAGTCAAAGGTTCATGCAGACTCGTCAAGCCTGGGTGATGCCTGATGTTCGATCCTGAAAATTTTGCCAATGAAGCCATTGAACAAATTCGCCAACAGATAGATGGTAAGGCCATAATCGCATGTTCTGGAGGTGTTGACAGCATTGTTGCGACAGTCCTCGTCAGCATGGCAATCGGCGACAAGTTACTGGCGGTGCATGTGGACACTGGCTTCATGCGGAAGGATGAATCCGCTGATGTTGTCAAGATGATGGAGAATATGGAAATAAACCATAAATTTGTGAATGCAAGTCAGGAATTTTATGATGCTTTGAAAGGTGTCGAAGAACCTGAAGCAAAGCGTAAGATAATCGGTGAGAGATTCATTCGGGTTTTCGAGAGAGAGGCAAAGGCTATTGGTTCCAAATATCTGGTGCAAGGCACAATCGCTCCTGACTGGATTGAATCAGGAGGCGAACTTAGAGATACCATCAAATCACATCACAATGTTGGCGCATTACCTGAAAAAATGGACATGAAGCTGGTTGAGCCGCTGAGGGATCTTTACAAAGATGAGGTGAGAAAACTGGGTAGATACCTCGGAATCGAATTTGCAGAACGCCAGCCATTTCCTGGCCCTGGCCTGGCAATCAGAATTATCGGAGAACCAACTGAAGAAGCAGCCAATATTGTCCGTGAAGCATGTTTCATTGTGGAAGAGGAATTTGAAAAGGCCGCAGAAGCAGGTCAGATGGAGCTTCCATGGCAGTATTTTGCAGTCCTCACTCCAATCAAGACAGTAGGTGTACATGGCGATATTCGGGCCTATGGTTATACTGTGGCAGTTAGGGCGGTGCAATCACTTGACGGCATGACAGCAGTTTATTCGAAGATACCCTATGAAGTACTGGATAAGATTTCTATTCGGATTACCAACACAATGAAGGATAAGGTGAACCGGGTTGTCTATGATATTACGAATAAGCCGCCTGCTACAATAGAATGGGAGTAGCGGCTTATCCGACAAACACTGTTTGGATGCGTTTAGATAAAGTTTGTCGGTACAGAGGAATCGTAATGGAATATTGTTTGAAACTACGATTACTCCTATCAACAAACACTGTTTGGATGCGTTTAGATAAAGTTTGTCGGTACGGAGGAATCGTAAATAGAATA
>JAGLQM010000062.1 GCA_023136815.1 Thermoplasmata archaeon | reverse complement strand
ATTTCTCAGCTTCTGGCTGAGTTCTGAAATATCTTTTGAACTTATTGCACATTCCCTGGACAGGAGAACATCCTTTCCCGGGCTGAGTTCCTCTGGCATGCCACTATTAAAAAGAATTCGTTCCAGTCTTGGTGCAAGAACTTCCGGGTTCTGGCCAATGTCCACCTTTCGGTTGACTATGATTATTTCCTCCTCCAAGGAAGGAAGCGGCCCTGCTCTTATCTGGCCGCTGATTGTGGGCCCCAGGGCAATATTGACAGAGCCTGCATTGCGGGACTCGGTGAACATGGATGCCCCTACAAGATTGAACAATGCTATACCGGAATCATGGCCTGAACATTTGCCGCACAAAAGGCCGTCCCCAGATGAGCTACCGCATGAAATACAATTCAATCACTTTCACCAACTACCAAATAGCCCAATTAACATAAAAAGTCTTTGCAAATATAAACAGAGGGTCTAGGGGCTGTGTTTTTATACAAAAGCGATAGGGTCTTTTGTTTGATTATCGTTATTAAGGGTCTAGGATAGCTAGCTCTTCAAAAGCCAGCTCCAAACATATTGTGAGAACCCTAGTCCCTAACCCCTGAACCCTAGACTCTGAAGCCAATTAATTGGAAGGTTAATGTACTAGAACCACCTATATTATTTTGGTGAATGAATGAGTTCCCTCACAGCAATAATCCACAAGGAAGAAGATATGTATGTTGCAAATTGCCCGGAGGTTGGGACGGTCAGCCAAGGAAAAACAATAGAAGAGGCAATAGACAATCTCAGAGAGGCCACAGAACTTTATCTGGAAGAATTTCCGCTAAAGAAAGAGACAAATCCAATAATGACAACATTTGAGGTGGCTACTGATGCCACCGCTTAGAAAAATTGCTCTCTTTTGTAAGAACTTTTAATGTTTCGAATTGTGTTGATACTTGTCTATTCACAGAATCTTAGCCAGAGCAGGGGCGGGGAGTGCACAACGCAAGTTATTTATGAGAACTTGCGCATTCGCTTAAGGACTGAGCGCATATCAAAATTGGCTGGAGGGACGAATATCAGTAAAAAATGGAGACCTCCCGAAAAGATTAAGGTTTAGAAAATGATATAGTAGAATCGTGAGGTAATACATGAGTTGGGAGGAAATAAATAGAAGAATAGATGAAGAAGTAACTATTGGAACAAAAGTTCCAAAAACGGATGGCAAAAATAGAATAGTAACTAGAATTGTGGGAAACAGAATATACATGAGAACAGGTGTACAAACAAAAGCTGAAAAATATACAACTAAACAAATGCTCCAATATGCTTATGAGAAGATACAATCAGGGGAGAAATTTACATCTACATACCTAGAATCAAATTTTCCAAAAGAATATAGTCAGGGGGCATGTATTTTCTCAATGACTGGTGGTACTCTTGAATTGCTGGGATTAGCAGAATACACTCGGATGGGGTATATTTCAAAATAAACAAAACACCAAATTGATAATGTGTGATTAAAAGAGTGGAGAAAAGAATAAAATCTCAAATGAGCGTGAGAGAAATGATAATAGATATTGAACTTCTAAAGCCATATCTGATTGGCATACCAAACTGCTACTCCTCACCGAATTTGCCTGAGGGAAAACTAAAAAATGCTGTGATGGCATATGAAATAGAACCAGATGAGAAAGTTCTTTTTTTAATAGATCTTACAGTATGGGGTTCAGCCAAAGATAGTTGGATTTTAACTGATAAAAACATTTATTTCAACTATATGAAAAGTGGTTTTAGCATCCCTTATTCCCATTTAAACTCAGTTTCTTCGAAAGGTGGCAATATACTGATAAATGATTACCCAAAAGCTTACTTTGGAATAAAAACGAGTGCGAATAAGTTTGGAAATTTATTACTACACGTAATAGATGCACGAAATAATATGGCTAAGGAAAACGAAAAGATAGATGTTACTCTTGGTTCTATTGAGTCTAAGCCGACTAATAAATTAGTGGAAGAAAAGGAAGATTATGAAAGTTTCAAAACTAAAATAGATCAAGTACAGGGAGAAATCGACCAAGAGTTAGAGAAACCAGTGATTGACTCTGAAAAAAAAATTACTGACGTAGAAATTGTAACTGAAGTAAGTGAAACGGTAGGCACAATTATTGGATCGCTTTTTGTTGCGTTTATTCTTAGTACCATTGTTAGTGCTCTATTATATTATTTAGGGTTAGATATATGCAGTTCGAGTATTATTGGAGTGATAATTCTCATCATATCTTTATTCTATTTTATTGCAAAAGGTCCTGAGTTGTTGGAGAATGAATGAAACTATGTTCGCTCGAATTAAGTTTAATGGAATTGAAATGTCCAGTGTTCCGAGCAACCTTGTGGAGTCCTAACCTTGTGAGAACTTGAATATTAACTTATCCTCACTCACTTAGTTGCACTCCACAATAACTGCCAGGCACCTGTAAAAGGAAAACATTTCAACCCCCGCACCGGCCAACTCTGTCATGCCCAGTCTATAGCGGTTCTAGCGGCCGCAAATGTTTATTGTACAATCAGCCAGACCTTAAGTTCCATCTTCAGAACCTTCCATTCGCCGAATGTTGAATCAGGTATCTCACCTTTCACAACTTCCCTGGCCAGTGTCTCGCCGGTGATGTAATCCCTGTGGGCCTCGAATGCTTCAAGAACTTCTGCATCTCCAGCAATACCAAGTTTCACTGTCTGGTCATACTGTAGGTCCATGTCCTTTCTGAGACTTTGAATACGGCGAACAATGTCCCTGGATATGCCTTCCAGCTTGAGTTCCTTGGTTATGTGGGTGTCAATGTAAACACTGAATCCCTTGCCCTCTGCAACTGCCATTTCGCCCTCTGGCGGCTCCGGACATATTAGCATCTTCTTGACATTGAGTTCTTCTTTTAGAACTGCAATTGCCTCATCCAGATGTGCAATTTTCTGGTCAGTGACAGCAACTGCCCTGGTCAGCGGCTGGCGAAGTCTAACTCCTGAAGTCTGGCGGGCATTTCTTCCTGTCTCGGCTATTCCCATTACCAGAGCCATCTCTGTCTCCAGTGCTTCATCGGTCAGCCCTGGCTCGTAAACCGGGAAAGCGTCCAGATGTACGCTTTCTTTGGCTTCTGGATTATGCCCAACTTCAAGATTTTGATAGAGAGATTCTGCAAGGAACGGTGTGTAAGGCGCAATCATCCTGGCGGTCTTGCACAGTAGATGGTACATTGTTGAATTGGCAGCTAACTTGTCCTGTGGGTCATCATCTGACCAGAATCTGCGTCTTGAACGGCGCAGATACCAGTTGCTCAGGTCGTCCACAAATTCGAATAAGGCGCGAACAGAGCGGTGTACTTCCAGCTCTTCCATGCCACTTTCCATCTCTTTCAGCAATGTGTTCTGCCGGGACAGTATCCAGCGGTCTAACAGGGCATCTGATTTTACAGTGTCCTTGGGGTCAAAGCCATCCAGGTTTGCATTGTTCACAAAGAAAACATAGACGTTCCAGAGCGTGGTCATGACCTTGGATTTAGTCTCTTTCAGTGTGGCATTGGAGAACTTGCTGGATGCCCAGCATGGTGTCGAGAAAAGAGCCAGACGAAGTGCATCTGCGCCCCATTCGTCATATATCTTGAACGGGTCAAGAGCGGTTCCTTTGCTCTTGCTCATCTTTGCACCCTCATCATTGAGCATCAATCCCTGGGTAAGGCATTTCTTGTAGGGTGCTTCATTAAACACCGAAGTGCCTACTGCCAGCATGGTGTAGAACCATCCTCTTGTTTGGTCCAGTGCCTCGGTTATAAAGTCTGCCGGAAATGCCTGTTTGAACATCTCCTCGTTCTCGAAGGGATAATGAAATTGTGCAAAGAATGCACTTCCAGAATCATACCAGGTGTCTATGACATAGGGTTCTCTTTCCATCCTTGCCTGACACTTCGGGCATTTCACTGGCAGGTCATCCACCCAGGGCCTGTGGGGCTCGAAGTCATCAGGTAATTTGCCAGCCAGCTCCTCCAGTTCCTTGAAACTTCCCACGCATATCTGGTTTCCGCATTCACAGTTCCAGACCGGCAGCGGAGTTCCCCAGAACCTGTTCCTGCTTAAAGCCCAATCTTTGGCCTCTTCCAGGAAATTGCCAAAACGTCCATGCTTTAAATGGTCTGGCTTCCAGGTTATTTTTTCATTGTTTGCCATCAATTCCTTGCGCAATGTGGACATGCGCACGAACCAACTGTCCAGTGCATAGTAAAGAAGCGGAGAGTCACATCTCCAGCAGAACGGATATGTGTGCTCAACCTTTCCGGAGCTGAGCAATTGCCCCCGCTCGTCCAGGTATCGAATAATCTTATTATCTGCATGCTTGACAAAGAATCCTGCAAATGGCTCGATAACTTCCATGAAGCAGCCCTTTTCATCTACCGGGTTTATGGTTTTTACATTTTCGCGCCTGCATATTTCCTGGTCATCAACACCAAATGCCGGTGCAATATGAACTATGCCAGTACCGTCTTCAGTTGATACGAAATCAGCATCGGTGACGAAAAACGCACGGCTTTCTGCCTCTATGAAAGGTAGTAGTTGCTCATATTCCATTTCCAGCAAGTCCTCACCGTCCATTTCCGAGATTATCTTCGCATCTGGCATAACTGTTGGCTGCAATTCCTTGGCCAATACAAGATTCTGGCCCTCATGCTCAACCACAACATAGCGTATGTTCCGGCCCACTGCCAGCAATAAGTT
>JAGLQM010000061.1 GCA_023136815.1 Thermoplasmata archaeon | reverse complement strand
CTTGCACGGTTCTCCAGCTCTTCTCCCCTGGCCTGGAACCTCATCTGCTCCACCTTCCGGTCTGCCAGGGCTATGATATCTTCCTCATCCAGACCTTTTTTGTCGCTGGTGAGGTGTTTCAGAAGTGCCACACTGCCGCTTCTCAGGGTCTCCATTTCAGCTTTTATGCGGTCAATGTCATCTGAACGTGCCACTGCCTCTATTCTTGCTGTTTCCAGCTCCTGGTCCCTGATTGTCAGGTCCTCGTCTGCCTTTTTCAGCACCATGTCCCGCATGTGTTTCTCGCCAGCTTCCTTCCTTGATTTCTCAATTCTGGTCTTTTCCTCATCCCTGACAATGCGAAGGGTCGAATCCACATCAATTTCTCCCAGAATACCCGATGTATGGGACTCACCCAGGTGGGTTACAGATATTGATGATGATTTGTATGAGTAACTTCTAACTTCAATTATGCAATCGTCATTAACAGAATCCCTGGCAATTTCATATAATGCCTCTTCTCCAAAAATCTCAGCACCAGAATCATGGATTGCCAGGTATGGTTTTCCTTTCCTTGTTACCAGTTGACCTAATGATGCCTCCCCGTCCCTGGTGAAACTGGTCTTAATAAGTCCATCCAGCTTTCCAATGCTGAGTGTTTCAAGGGCTTCAGAAAGGGATTTTTCCCCTCCAAAAAGAGTCTTCAATATTCTTCCACTGGGCAATTTAACCATATGTCTCCATTCGTGATGCCCCAATTGTTATAAAACCATTCTTATCCTATTTCAGCAGAAAGGTTTATTGAATTCCATAACTTTCAATGCCCAATGCCTCTAACGCCTTTACATCTTGGTTTTGCATGGCCAGTATGGTTCCTCAACCGGAAAAAGCTGCATTTTATGAGCCTGACCATGGGCCCTATGGTTCCGGATCTGGAAGTGCTGCCAATGATGTTTGTTGAAACAGCCTCGGGCCATGCCAGAGGTTTGATGCACTCATATCTAGGGGCACTTACATTTGACGTTCTGGTCACAATGTTATTTGTTTTCTTCATAATTCCACCGATTGGCATATGGATGAAACGCCGTTCAAAAGAAAAATGGCATCTCTTTGCAGGGGTGGATGTAACCCGTCCACCGAAGGACCTAATGTGGGCACTGGCATCTGCATTAATTGGAACTGTCAGCCACGTAACAATAGACCTTTTCACACATACCTACAACCCAATATTCTGGCCAAACAATTTACAGGTTGAATACAATATAATCCTCTTCGATGATGTGCTAACTTCAACATTAATTTTTGTTGTGCCAATGTTCATCATCGCCATGGTGCTGGCCCTTAGGTACTGGACAAGGCCATTTAACTCAGACAAGTAACTTTTATTATGATAGGTACATTGAGGTTTGGGAGGTACGGAATTTGGACGTAGGAATAGTCGGTAAGCCAAATGTAGGTAAATCAACATTTTTCACAGCAATTACAATGGCCCCGGCGGAAATAGCAAATTATCCATTCACCACTGTTGATGCCAATGTGGGTGTTGGCCATGTCCGTGGAAAATGCCCCCATGAAGAATTCCAGGTCCAGTGCACTCCAAACAATGCGCCATGTGATAATGGCACCCGCTTAATTCCTGTGGAGCTGATTGATGTTGCAGGACTTGTTCCAGATGCATGGCAGGGCAAAGGATTAGGCAATAAATTTCTTGATGACCTTCGGCAGGCCAGTGCATTGATTCATATTGTGGATGCCAGCGGCTCCACAACCTCCGACGGCACACCAACCAAGGTCGGGGCACATGATCCACTTAATGATGTAACATTCCTTGAACGGGAAATCGACTACTGGTTCTTTAATATTTTACAAAAGGACTGGCGCAGGCTTTCCAGGCAAAGCTCTCTTGAAGGCATGAAGGTGGAGAAGATGCTTCATGAACGGTTCACAGGCCTGGCAATCACAGAGAATCAGATAAATCATGCTGTTCGGAATTCCGGCCTAACCTCAAAACCAGATATCTGGACTGACGAAGAAATGATCTCTATGTGTAGCGAGATTCGGCGCTCTGGTAAACCACTAATTATTGCAGCCAATAAATGCGATCAAGCACCCCAGGAAAATCTGGATACCTTGCTGGCCCTGGAAAATACAATTGTAATTCCAACTTCAGCAGAATATGAACTGGCACTCCGCAAGGCAGCAGATGCAGGTATGATTGATTATTTGCCTGGTTCAAGTTCATTTGAGATAAACGAGTCCGCAGGATTATCCGAGGCCCAGAAAAAAGGTCTTGGCACAATAGCCAGCTTCCTTGAAAAGTTCGGCAGTACCGGAGTGCAAAAATGTCTTGAGTCTGCGGTTTTTGACTTGCTGGATCTTATTCCGGTCTACCCGGTTGAGGATGAGAACAAGCTTACTGATAAAGAAGGTCGTGTTTTGCCAGACGTTCATCTCATGCCCAGAGGTTCAAATGCGAAGGAACTTGCGTACAAGGTTCACACTGATTTGGGGGATAATTTCATCCGGGCCATAGACGCCAGAACCAGGAGGGTTGTTGGCCATGACCATGAACTTAATGAGAATGATGTTATTACCATAATAGCCAGGCGGTAATTGAATGGGAGAATGGAACGTACGACTACTCACAGTTTCTTATTCAAAAGAGGATGATGTAATTGTGGAACTTTTCGGACGCACGGACGACGGCCAGTCCATTACGATTCGCTATCATGAATTCAAACCGTATTTTTATCTTGTCACGCCGCCATCGGGCATTGTTTCCGAGTTGAAAGCAGATTCAATGGTTATCTCTGTTGATGAGGTTGAGCTGCTCCATGACGGCAAAAATCGCAAGTGCGCCAAGGTAATAATCAAATATCCGTGGATGGTGCCGGATTATCGAAAAACGTATGGCAGCCAGTGTCAGGTTCTGGCGGCAGATATTCCCTTTCATCACAGGTTCATGTATGATTTAGACCTTGGGGGATGCATCAAGGTAACTGGAAAACAAATCCAGCATTCAAAATACACAACCGATCTGGTGGTGGATGCTCAGAAACTGGAAACCATTGAGCCATTCAAGCCAGATTTGAAGATACTCAGTTTCGATATTGAGAATTCCATTAAAAATAAAAACATATTGACAATTTGCTGTGCTATTTCTGATGGCGAGGTCATGACCCATGAGAGCCTGGTGGGAGATGAGCCAACCATAATTCGTGACTTTCTTAACCTCATAAGAAAAATTGACCCAGATGTGATAACTGGCTACAATATTGATGGCTATGATATTCCTTATGTTCTGGAACGTGCCGAGGTTCACAAGATGCGAGATTTGGGCGTAGGCAGAGATGGTTCGGAACTTCGCTCGGTCAGCAAACGTTTCTGGCGCTGCAATGGTCGAATTATTGCTGATGCATGGTGGAACGCTAAAATGGAATTAAAGCCAAAGCAAGAAACACTCAATGCAGTGGCCAATCTTGTCCTGGGCCAGAAGAAAATGGATGTAAATCCCGCTATGATTGATCAGGAATGGGCAGATGATTCTGAGAAGGTAGTGCGATATTGCGTCAAGGACGCAGAGCTAGCTCTGAAAATTTTGCAAAAGATTGCAGTATTGGAGAAAAACATGGATTTGGCCACAGTCTCAAAGTTACCGATGGACGACGTTATAAACGGCAGAACATCCGCACTTATTGATTCCATTCTAATTCGTGAAGCAGACAAGGCGAAAATTGCGGTTCCAGTCACCGGCGGCCATAGGAAGGATAAGCAGATTGAGGGCGGCTATGTTCATACTATTGACCCGGGATTATATGACTGGGTCTGCATTCTGGATTTTAAAAGTATGTATCCGAGCCTTATAATTGCCAAGAACATTTGCTTCACAACTCTCAGCAATGAAGGTACCATAATTAGCCCGGAGCCAGGCGTGAAATATCTGGATAAGGATGTTCGTCTAGGATTGCTGCCACAGGTTCTGGAACGGCTCATGGAAGATCGGGATAAAACGAAAGAGTTAATGAAGTCAGCAAAGACACCCGAGGAAAAGCAGTACTTCGATGGGCTTCAGGCAGCCATAAAAGTGCTGATGAACGCATTCTATGGAGTATTTGCCAGCGCATTCTATCGATTCACAAATCCAAAGATCGGGGCCAGCATAACAGCATTTGCCAGAGAAAATACTAAAGGCATCATCAATCAGCTGGAAGCTGAAAATATGAAGGTCATATACGGTGATACTGATTCAGTGTTCTTTCAATCACCAGAAGAAACCCTTGAAGCTGCGCTAAAAAGCGGCCAGGAAATTGCCAAACGCTATTCCAAGGAAGGTGCAACCCTTGAGTTCGAGAAAATTATTAATCCATTATTCTCACATGGAGCAAAAAAACGGTATGTGGGAAATATAGTCTGGCCTGAAGAGAAAATGATAGTTCGCGGCTATGAGACCCGTCGTTCCGATGCCTTTGGCATTCAGAGCGAGTCACTGGAGAAAATATTCAAGATGATACTGGACCATGACACTGAAGGCGCAGTGTCATTGGCCCGTGAAATTGTAACCAGTGTCTCAAAAGGTGAGGTGGAAGCCGAGGCTCTGGTCATTTCCAGGACTTGTAGACCATTCAATATGTACAAAAATCCAGACACACAAACCACAGTCCAGACAGCGAAAAAATTAATGGCTATGAATTACGAATTCTTCCCTGGCATGAAAGTTAGTTGGATTGTGACCAGCGGCAAAAAGACGCCAATAGAAGCCGAACCCTTC
>JAGLQM010000060.1 GCA_023136815.1 Thermoplasmata archaeon | reverse complement strand
ATTTGCAGACTGGCTGACATACAGCATTTTCGGGCTGGATAGTTCAACTCATGCAGGCCAGGCATTGGATTTCTTCATCTATGACGTGATCAAAATATTCATATTACTGGCCACAATGATTTTTCTGGTATCTTACATACGAACATACATCACGCCGGAAAAGGCCAGAAAATGGCTCGGAAACCGAAAGGGAATTCAATATAATTTCCTGGCCTCTCTGGTTGGTGTTGTGACGCCATTTTGTTCCTGCTCCTCCGTGCCTATTTTCATTGGTTTCGTGGGAGCGGGTGTGCCTCTGGGTATAACTTTCTCATTCCTCATAACCTCCCCCATGGTGAACGAAGCGGCCATTGCGGTCCTTGGAGGTTCGGTTGGCTGGCTTGCCACACTGGCCTATGTAATTAGCGGGGTGCTGATTGGAACATTTGGCGGCTACATAATCGGCAAGATGAAGCTGGAAGATGAAGTGGAAGATTTTGTATTCAATGCCCAGATTGGAGATGTAGACCAGGAAAATCTTGTGCCTAAGCAGCGGGCAGAGTTCGCATGGGGCGAGGTAAAGGAGATAGGGAAGAAGGTATGGCCATACATTCTCATAGGTGTTGGTGTCGGTGCCATTTTTCATGGATATGCTCCGGAAGGCATAATGGCGCAGTATGCCGGAAAAGGCAATCCACTGGCAGTTCCAGCAGCCGTGGGTCTGGGAGTGCCGCTTTACTCCAATGTTATGGGCTTGATTCCCATAGCAGAATCCCTAATAGGAAAAGGGCTGCCAGTTGGAACTGCACTGGCATTCCTGATGTCTGTGACAGCACTATCCTTGCCGGAGTTAATAATCCTCAAGAAGGTGCTTTCCACAAAACTCATAATGATATTTGTGACAATCGTGACAATCGGAATAATCATAACTGGTTATCTATTCAATTGGATATTGTAGGGGATCGATAACACCCTACCTGAAACAATATAATAAATTGACCTGGTGTCAGATATTGATATTGTTGGAGAATAAATATGGCTAAAAAAAGTCAAAAGAGAAAAAAAGAGACAAAAACACTGCTTGACAAGGGCTATGTTCCGTGCTTCTACTGTGACGAGTTAGTCAAAGAAAATACACTTAAATGTTCGCATTGCGGCAGGTGGTATTCGTCAGGGAAGCAGGTTATAGCAGTTGCTGTGGCGATAATTATCGTTTTATCTACTGTTGGAATCTATTACAACTTGCCAGGAGAGTCACAAAATGTTTATGTTCTATCTGCCACACCAACAGGCACAACAGTTTCAATATCATCCTACATCTCTGCATCCTTCAATAAGGAAATGAATAAAACCAGCGTTGAATCGGCATTATCGATCACTCCGTCCGTTTCCGGCACATTTTCCTGGAACGGCAATACAATAAGATATACCCCTTCGGGTTCACTAACGGCTGGAACCCATTACACAGTTACAATCGGAAATGACGCGGTTGATATAGATGGCAGACATTTGGATTGCGATGTATATACCTGGCGTTTCACCACAGATGGCGGAACAATCACTACACGACGGGACATCGGCATAGGTGATAACGATTTCTGGTCAACAACAGTCAATCATCCTTCCTGGGTAATGATTAATGTGCAATCAAAGCCAGTGCTCATTCTCACACATACGGAGGGTTGTCTGCCTTGTATTGCAATGACCGAATCGTGCAATGAATTGTCAGAAACATACACCAGCCAGATAACTTTCTATGACTTGATATCCGGAACACATGAACCACAGGCATCCGAATGTTTCTCCGCCTATGATCCGGTGCCGCCGAATTATGTTCCATTGACTACTATAGTGACGAAAGGACCGAATAACCAGATTATCTGGCACAGCTGGGAAGGAGAAGTGGAGAAATCCGTGCTGTCAAGCTGGATAGAGGATGCAATATTATACCATAAGGACGATTGATAAAATGATGCCTGGAAACAAGATTATTGGATTGATGTTGGCCATTACATTGAGTTTCATCTCATTATCGGCCATTACTATGATGACAGTATCAGCACAGGACGAATTTCCAATAGCGGAGGGTTTCACGGCCACGGATCATCTGAACCGGACCTTCTCCCTTGATGACCTCTCCGGAGATATAATTATACTGCATATTACTCAACTGGAAAACCCCTTGTGTATCGAATGCGAGGAACAGATTGGCAACCAGATTAAGGAGCTGGCAGGACTAGCTGGCAGGAATGAACAGAATATAAGCATTGTTACATTGAACATCCGGAAGAATCAATATTCAGATCCTGGCTGGGAGATTGCAGAGTCCAGATATGGCATCAATATAACATGGCACTGGGTAGAGGAATTCGAACCCTATTCAGCTTCAGGACACTATCAAAAGTACTGGGAGATTGACGGCAGCTTTTCCAATCCCTCCATCATTCTAATTGACCAGAAACTCAGAGTGGCTGGAGTTTATCATGTATATTGCATAGGTATCGGAGAACTGGATGGCATTCAGACTGCCGACTCACTGAGCCAGGATGCACATGACATAATATCCGGAGAATGGGATGGATTCAGAGGTCAGACATCTGACAGTGTAACCCTTGCAGGAATGTTCATACTGGGCCTTGTCACATCCATATCTCCATGTTCAATTGCTCTGCTTATCGTGATGGTGTCCTATATCGGCTCCCTGGAAGAAGAAGGTCAGACACCCGGTCAAACCCGGAAAAAAGGTCTCATGATAGGTATCGCATTCACTCTGGGCATGACTTTGATGTTCTTTCTTATCGGGCTTCTGGTGTCCTATGTGGGGCTGTTCATAGAAATATCCGCGGCATTCTACCTCATTGCTGGAATCATACTGGTAGTTCTTGGAATAAATGCAATAAAACCACTTGGATTGGGAGAACTGGTCAGTCGACTCAGAAATTCAGAATCTCCAGAGGGAGAGTTGGAATCCAAGGACAGATTCATTGACAGAATTAGCCGCCGGTCAGAATTCCTTGGCTCATTCATGCTGGGCATGTTCTTCACCATTGGTTGGGCTCCCTGTGCCATTTCACTGGTGTTTCCGGTGATAGTAATGATGCTGACCCAGGACTTCACATTGCTCACTGGCGGAATAATGATGGCTGCTTTCGGTCTTGGTCACGGTTTGATAATAGTACCTATCTGCACAGCAACAGGCGATGTGAAAGGCAGACTGGGAAACAAGCTGGTGAAGGCAGGAAAATGGATTCAGCCAGGGTTCGGAATTGTCATAGTTGTACTTGGCCTTGTTTTTGCGCTGAGATTCTTTGGATTTGATCTTTGGTGAATTTGAATTAATTCTGTATCTTTTCAAGCAGAATAGTTTCAGTAATTACCTCATATCCAATGCCATTGTAAAGCCCAAGGGCATTAGGATTGTCCAGGTCCACGCTTAATTCTGATTTGGTTATATTGTCCTGACCCTTGAACCATTCCAGGCTGGAAAGAAGCAGTGCCTTGCCAATGCCCTTTCCCCGATGCTCTTTCAGAACCGCCAGCCAGGGAATGAACCCTTTATCTTCCATGGCCGGATGAACAGCGGCAACACAGATGCCCAGAATATTGCCATTTGCGTCTCTGGCCGCAAAAATTCCATCTTTTGAGAAATAATCTGCCTTGGTGAAATTGTCATATTGCTCCATCATTTCGGTTGCGGTTGCTTCGTCCATTGTGTCTGAAAAGCCTATCTCAATGGTATCTTTTACTGCTTCATACTCTTTTTTTAAATCTGGTACTTCAATAATAATTCCATCAGGAAGTTTTGGAACTTCAACTGGCCGGCTCATATTCCGAACCATATCGTACATACGATTTTTCTCCTGGAATCCTTTTGATTTATAGAATTCAGACATTTCCGTGAACTTAGATAATATCATAACCCTGATTTTTTCCAAATTATTGGGTGCCAGATACTTCATAACAGCATCAAAGAGCATATCTTCAATGCCTGTGTACCTTAGTTCTGGAAGTATGCTTATGACGATGGTGCCAGTTTCTGCATGAACATCTCCTCTTGCTCTACCTATGATTCGAGATTTTTTGATGGCAAAGAAATTCCCCATTTCGTCAAAATCAGGCGTATCATAGACATACTGCCTGGCAATATCAATGGTTAATGGCTTAAACTCAGGATAATCCACATACGCTTGATTACAAAATTCTACGAAGTTTTCCAAATCTGTTTCTTTATTAATATTTCTGATTGTGATTGACATGGCTTCCCTCAACTGGAAATGAAGGAACTAGCATTTAATATTTTACAATCCAGCTCTCTCAGTCAGTATTTTCTTCATCTCAATTTTATCGGTAGTACCCAGCCCGAAAAATTCTGGAAACTTTGGAGCTGTTTCGAGAATATAACCCCGATTTGTGCGATTTTGATATATGAGTTTTTGAGCAATAAGCTCATCAACGTGACCTCGAGCTTTCTCGCCAACAACTTCCAAAAGTTCCTTCTTCTGCATTGGCTGGTAGTACGCAATAAGCGCGGCAGTTTTCATTACCTCTCTGTCAAGTTCCTTCTGAGCCACTTCCTCGGTCTCCAGGGCGTATTCTTCCTTCAATTGCATGGAGTACTTGGGTCCGGTCTTTACCACATCTAATGCAGTGTTTCTGGACTTGTATGAGCGTATTAGTTTTCTCAGGGCACTTCGAATGATCTTTTCCTCCAGGCCGGTAGCGTCCTCAATCTCCTTCAGACGCAGGGGCTTTCCTGCTGAAAATAATATTGCTTCCACAAGTTCAACATCTGGCAACTCACACCACCGCCAAGTCTTCTGCTGGCATAGCTTTTATT
>JAGLQM010000006.1 GCA_023136815.1 Thermoplasmata archaeon | reverse complement strand
GGGGTTCTCGACTTAACTCACTAAAGGGTCATTGAAGTGCTCAATCACCTCTGACATGAGTATGATATCAAAGCTGTTGGCTTGAAAACCAGAATCCTCAAGTGTGGTCTTGATTATGTTTCGGCCAAGTCTCTGGCCCTCCTCCACGGCATAGTCGGAAATGTCTATTCCAACCGCATCCCAACCCCTTTTCGCCGAGAATTCCACAGTGTTTCCAAGACCACATCCTGCATCAAGGTATCTTACTGTGGAGGCATCTGGATTCATCTTCTTGAAATGCTCATACATTATATCGAATCTGGAATTATGCCACAGTGAGTTTCTTGCAAGAGGCCCACAGGCCGAAATCGGGAACCCGAATTTTATAGTGTCCCTGGACCCGTACATCTTGTTGATTTCTTCCGGTGGTATCCTAGGACTGATGAAGGCCAGGCTGCAATCAAGACATCTCACAATCCTGAAGGAAACCCCGGTCTTGGTGACATTGAACATCTCTTTATGATTCAATGAACCGCAGAGATTACAGGGCACATCCTCACCCTTGTGGACCAATACCGCATCACCAGATTTTTCAGGCCTGGCTAGCATCTTCCCACAGGATGGAAGATTAATAATGCCGCCATTTTTATTAGTCAAATCTACACACTCCGAATGGAACTGTAAATATCCGGTCATTAATAAATTGTGTCATAATCATTGACGTTTGCCGCCGCCACGTTTTTTCAGGAATCCATTATCGATGGCAAATTGATGGCCTTCGAGTTCGGCCTGGCTTAACTTCAGGATTGCACCCTTGGCATATTTTCTGCCTGTATTCCAGTCTTTATATTTTCTGGTAACTTCATAGGTATCGCCACCGGTGGAAAGCTTGGACTTGCCCCTGGCTTTAAGATAGGAAGAATAATTGCCAGAATAGGTCTTTAATGCACCATCGCGTATCTCGAAAATTCCTTGAGCTACATTATCCAGTAAAGCACGGTCATGGCTTATGATGAGAACTGTACCAGGATATTCGATTAATGCCTGCTCCATGGACGCTTTTGCGTAAATGTCCAGGTAATTGGTTGGTTCGTCCAGAATCAGAAAATTCTGCTCGGACATCAGAAGCTTGGCAATAGCCAGTCTGGCCCGCTCCCCGCCACTAAGTTGAAACACTTTCTTGAAAACACTTTCTCCGCTGAAAAAGAATCTTCCAAGAAAAGTCCTTATCCATTCTTCGGACGCATCTTTCTTGTACTTGCGGATTTCCTGAATTACAGTATTGCCGCGAATCAGGCCATCCTGGTCCTGGGAATAATAGCCAATGCTTACACCCTTGCTGATTTTTATGGTGCCGGATGTGGGCTTTTCAGTGCCCATGAGCAGTTTCACAAGGGTTGTTTTTCCGCAGCCATTGGGGCCAATGAGGCCAATTTTGTCGCCCTTTTCTATACGAAAATCGCATCTGCCAAGGATTGGAATTTGACCGTACTTCTTTGAAACACCTTCAACATCAATGGTGTCTTTGCCACTTTTTTCTGCCGAGCCAAAATTAATTCCAAAGGTTCTGGTATGATCAACTGGCTGGTCCATTTTGTCCATTTTATCCAGCTTTTTTTGTTGGGTTTTGTGGATGCTGTTGAATGTGTAAACCGAGTACATGAATTGAATCATCTCTTTCTGGCGCTGGATTTCCTTCTTCTGCTTGGCATATCGCTTGCTCTGGTTCTCCAATTCCAGAGCTTTCTTTTCCAGATAATCAGAATAATTGCCAGAATATGAATTAGACCGGGCTGCTTCAAGTTCCACAATCTTGGTGGCCAATTTGTCCAGGAAATAACGGTCGTGGCTCACCATTATTACTGCGCCTGAATAGCTTGCCAGATAATTCTCCAGCCACTCGGTTGTTTCAATGTCAAGATGGTTGGTGGGCTCATCAAGAATTAGTAGGTCTGCATCCTCGGCTTCCATGATTATTCTTGCCAGCCTGGCCTTAGTGCGCTCGCCACCGCTGAGGTTCTCGATTTTACTGTTAAATGTACGTTTTTCCAGGCCAAGCTTTTCCAAAACGCCCTGGGCCCTGGAAGGATGACCATATCCTCCGCTGGATGCAAAATCCTCAAGGGCATTTGCATACTCCCTGGATGTGGATTCCATGTCTTCCATGGACAATTCGGCCTCCATTTTATTTTCCAGATAAGTAATCTTTTTGGCGAGTGAGCCCAGTTGACCTGTCGGGGCAGATACTGCTTCCAGCAGGGTTTGAGAATCATCTAACTTGCTCTCCTGAGTCATGTAACCCAATGTAATATCCCGGGGAATTTTCAACTCGCCCATGTCTGCTGTTTCAAGACCATATATGATATTCAAAAGTGTAGATTTACCAGTTCCATTCTGCCCCACCAGTCCAATTTTCTGGCCCTTCAGGACTTCAAAGCTTATGTCCTGCAAAACTACCTGCGGCCCAAAAGATTTTGAAATTGAATTAACTGATATGGCAGCCATGAAATCGTCTATCCTCTGAAAGTTATTCTGCGCGAAAGTTTCTGAGCCAATGGCAATGGTTCAAAGGGCATTTCACCCTGCATTTCATTAATTAGGGCAGCCAGTGCCTCTGCATTCAGGGATTTTTCATCCTCGCCACGTATGCGCACATTAAACTCACCAGATTCCTTTTCCTTATCGCCATACACAATGATCAGCGGCACCCATTCCTTCTCTGCATAACGAATCATCTTGCCAACACTGAGGTCTCTATCATCAACATCCACACGGCCAGGAAGTTTTTCAGCTATTGCCAGACACTCATCAACAAATTCATCCTTAACCGGCAGCAGTCGTATCTGAGTTGGGGCCAGCCAGAACGGTAATTGAGCTTTAATGCCCTGCTGGGAATCCATGCTTGCCTTTTCCAGCAATGAGTAAATTAGCCTTTCAATTGCACCGGATGTGGATTGATGCAGAATTAATGGATGATGTTTCTCGCCATCAGAGCCAACATAGGTTATGCCATAACGCTCTGCGTTTTCCACGTCAATCTGGTCTGTATTAAGGGCACTGGCCTTGTCCAGGCAATCCACGAAATTCCATTCATACTTGAACACGAAATAGAAGAAACGCTCATTCCACATTTCCACCAATGCAGGGCGGTTCCAGCGCTTCACAAGGCCCATGACGAATTCTTTATTTTCATCATAGAATTCTTTGGTAACACGAATGGCAAATTCCAGATCATCTGGAATATCATAACCAATGCCTTCAAGAACACTTCTTGAGAGTTCAAAACGGTCCTCAATTTCCTCCTTAGCCTGGGGCAAGTCAGCACAGAATGAATGACAATCTGGCATTGTGAAAGCTCTGAGCCGGCGGAGACCAGCAAGTTCTCCGCGCTGCTCCACCCGGAAAGAATACCTGGAAAGCTCATAGAGTCTCAATGGCAGGTTCTTGTAAGAAACTGTAGCATCATGCATCATAAGGAACTGACCAAAACATGCTGCGAATCGTAAAAAGACCTTCTTGTCCGGGGTCTGAATCGTATACTGGCGGGCCGGAAACCGGTTCATGTAGGACTTGAGGCTGGGATGTTCAAAATCATACATTATTGGCGATTCAATCTCCATCCCACCAGTGCGCTTTACTTCCTGGTTCACATAGAGTTCCAGCAGGTTTTTTATTAGCTTCCCTTTGGGATAGTAACGGAAATTACCCGGGTCCGAGCCTGGCTCATAATCCACAAGCTCCAGGCGCTTCATCAAATCAATATGCGGCGGTTCCTGCTTGCTTATGCGGCTCTTGGCCATCTCGTATTGGCAGAATTTTTTTAGATTGATATTATCCTGGAAATCATAGCCCTTGACCTTATTTTTCTTGGGATCCAGCTCCAGAACATGCTCATTTCCATCGATATCCAGAACAAACCACTGGCTTTTCATTTTTTCTTCGGCTTTTACCGCATCAGAAAGATCTTCATCTGCGGCTTCATCAGAAGCCTCTGCATCATCAGCGGTTATTTCCCTTGACAACTCGCTGAGAGGATGTCCCTTGCAGCTGATATTGAATGACTTGTACCAGCCAAATGGTGAGGCATATACTTCATAGTCATTTTCTTTTAAAATTTCCTCGGCACCGTGAAGTATCTTTATGCTGGAACTGGCCTTGGCCAGAGAGGAACTGAGATGAGCGTATGGGTAAAGTACAATTCGCTGGGCTTCAACCTTACCAGCTATCTCCCGGATATTGGCAACCAATGCCTTTGCCGCTGCTTCTTCTTTCTCTTCATCCCGTTTCTCGAAACTAATGAAAGCCACCAGAACCTCTTCAATTCGTTTCTTCTTCTGGCTATCACTGATTTCTTCAGCCAGCTTTGTCTTTTTCCTGGCCTCGTATTCTATAAAATCCGCATGAATGAACAGTGCCTTCATTGTATCAGACCACGAGAGAATACATCTGGTATAATAATTTAAGCTATTGGAAGACTTTGCACCAATTATTAGCTAATTTAGAGAGAAAGCCTTATTTGAACACAAATATTTTATTGTGGTTACCAATATGTATTCATAATGGTCAATACCCTGGAACTCTGCCAGGCCATTCTCAGACTCGGTCCAGAGGAAGAGGTGGATTTCCATGCAGAGAAGGAATTGAAACGCGCTTTTCTCGAGTACAAAGCAGCACCAAAGAAAGCACTGGCTGACTCAATGTTCCTGGTCAATGGGAAAGAGTATGGCTCGCTTCTTGAAGCCATTGCTGTGGAGGAAAATTTGGAAAATGCTGGCATACGATTCTTGAAGCCGAATATGAAGGAAAATTGGGATTATAACACGCCAACCAAGACCATAGCTCTCATGGGAAAAGGAATGGGCAGGGTGGAGCATTTCAGCTATGACGGTTTCAGCCTGGACAAATGGGACAGGCATCAGCATATCCAACGTGAGAACGTCATGATACGGGCCTTTATCACCAGATTCTATTATCCGGAATCCATCAAATCAAAATCAGAAGACCCGCTGGCAGGTCCCAAGCGCCTTTACATTCCAAAACTTCTGCTTTTGGAGGAACTCTGGGAACATATCCGAAGCACTGGCATGGTACCTTTCGAAATTCGAATCTGCACCTACACAAAGAATTCCAGATATACTTATGACCTGGATTTAGTGAATAACACCATGCTAAAAGATTTCAGAGGCGGCCAGGCACCCTTGCAAAATAAAGCCAAAAGAACAGTTATAGATTATTTGAACTTCGATACTGTTTTTGCGGCAACCGATATGAGAGACATGGTGAAAAGGTCGTTCATCAATCTTTTCGAGATGGAGAAAGCAACAGCATTCGACATATCACATTCGATGAACATAACTGACCAGATGGCAATGAATGCTCTCAATTCCATAGTTTACAGGGGTTTCGCGGAAAAAGAGGGGGTTGCCCCCAGAGAAGTCTATTCCATTAATCCAGAAGCACTGTCTGAACAGGTCAAACAATTCGAGTGAACTATTTATCTTTCTGATTCTCAAGCTCTTTTTTTCTATCTTCTTCCTCAAGTGCCTTTGCTTTCTGCCGGCCAGTTGGTCGATAAAGACCTGGCTTGAAAATTAGCTCGGTTGCCACAAGGGTAACTGCCAGGAATGCAACTATGATAATAATATTCCAGGGAAATGGCTTGGTTGGTTCCGGTCCATCAAGAGATATGTACAATGCGGGTGCTGGCTCCGGCGTGGAGCTGCCATAAATGTCCGAAGCAGAAACATGAAATTCCAGAGTGCCTTCATAGACCATGGGCGGAATTGTGTAATTCCATGTTCCATTGGTACTATTTCCAGATGCAAAGGTCATAAAATCATCATATCGATTTCCGCTTGTTGAATTGATGTACCAGATTGCAACATAGTCCACTGGCTGGTCTGATGTTATATTAACAAAAATGTGGATTGGGTCTTCGGCATTTGCATTTACCAAATAATCTATGTCCAGTATCGGGACAGCATTGGCTGCAGGTACACAAGGTAGTAACATCAAAAGAATCATGATGAAAACAATGGACAACTTACTCTCGTTTGATAAAGTCACCCAGGGTCATCCCCTCAGAACGTTGCTGCTTTGAGCCATGGTCATCATCTGTTTCCAGATATTCTTTCAGAGTGATGTCCAGTGCCCTTTCCAGCTTGGTTATCAATTTATCGGTTGGGCGTATGTCACCATTTTCAATTTTCACAATGATACTTTTCTTCTCATTCAGTGATTTGGCCAGATCATCCTGGCTCATTGTCATCTTCTGGCGGCCCTTTCGCACCCTCTGATGATAATCAAATGCAAGCTCCTTCTCTCCTCTGGTTAGAATATCCTTCTGGCGCATTCGCCTCTCTCTGGTTCCCAGTCTTTCGGCAACCGAAGGAAGCATTACTTTACCTTCCTTTGTCTTAACCGCACCACTGCTGGCATACTTCTCACACTTGGGGCAGGAACTCACTGCTGCACTCTCTACCATGACCAGTTTTGTCCTTGGGACATCAGAACTACATAATTCGCAAATCATAGGGTCACCTTTTTTATTCTATGGCAAACCATAAATATGTGTGACAATATATAGTTAGCGATGGGATGCCAGTACCAAATAAGGCAGAATCAGAAGGTACGTTGATGACAAAAAAGAATGAAAAGAACAATTTAGAAGAGAAGCTGGAAGATCACGAAATCGAGGATTTTTCAGAAGATCTCCAGGAACGAATAGCAGATCTGGAGGAACTCAACGATAGCCTGCTGGACGAAACCAAACGCAATGAGGGCGAGAAAAAATATATAAAAAGTGAGATGGTACGCCTTCAAAAAGAGATTCAACGACTCAGATTCGAACTGGACAGGATGAAGACACCACCCATGATCATCGGCACCATAAAGGATGTTTTAACTGACGGTCGTGTTGTAGTAAAAAGCAGTACTGGCCCGGATTTCATTGTTAGCACCGCAGAATACATCTCACCTGAAAATGTCATTATCGGAGCCAGAGTGGCCCTGAACAAGCAGAGCCTGGCAGTTGTAGGCGTTCTTCCGCCAAGCCTGGACCCGGTGGTCCTTGGAGGAGAGGTTATCGATAAGCCGGAAAAATCCTATGCAGATATCGGCGGCCTGGATGACCAGATTCGAGAAATTCGGGAAGCTGTTGAGGATCCATTGCTGAAGCCAGAATTATATGAGAAGGTTGGAATTGATCCCCCAAAGGGCGTGCTTCTGGTTGGCCCTCCCGGCACTGGAAAGACCCTTCTGGCCAAAGCCGTTGCCCACCAAACAAACGCCACATTCATTAGATTTGTGGGTTCGGAACTTGTCCAGAAATATATCGGCGAGGGTGCTCGTCTGGTCCGGGAACTGTTTGACATGGCCAGGGACAAAGCACCAACAATCGTGTTTATTGATGAACTGGATTCCGTTGGAGCCAAGCGATTGGAGGTAGCTACTTCCGGTGACCGTGAGGTCCAGAGAACGCTCATGCAGCTTCTTTCGGAGCTTGATGGGTTCGATGCCATAGAAAACATAAAAATCATTGGCGCAACCAATCGGCCAGATATCCTTGATGATGCGCTTTTGCGGCCTGGCAGATTTGACAGGATAATCGAAATTCCAGTTCCTAATTACAAAGCTAGGTTAGAAATTTTCAAGATACACTCCAGCAAAATGAGCATTGCCAAGAAGGTTGATTTTCAGGAGATTGCCGCCCGCACAGAAGGTGTCAGTGGTGCAGATATAAAAGCAATATGCACAGAAGCTGGCATGTTCGCAATACGCGAGAGCAGAACACGCATCAAAATGCTGGACTTAACAATGGCAATCGACAAGGTCACGGTTGTGGATGTTGAAGATGGTCCGAAAGACAGTCAGATGTTCGCCTGAAAAATCTTAGATGCTTATATCATATTACGATTTTTCAGAATTGGAGAATGCGTTATCAGCTTCGATTTAGATATGCATTCGCCGATTGTTTGGAGATTGCTTCGAGTAGTATAGCACGATTCAGTTATTCTTTGTTACCGTGCTATAGTCGAATGCTTTTCTGAATACAGATTAGAGTCGCATTCAACAATTATTGTATCGACACACGACAGGCTATTCCAGGGTTGATTCAATTGGTTAGATGTCTGAAAGGGGTGTCGTTTATTCTCGATAGGAATACTCCCAACAATTATAGTCTGGATATCATCTCATTAACACTGTCCAAAGCATCCTCATAAGGCGGCACATTCATCATGAGACTTTCTAACTCCATCTTCCAGCCAGAGCGCAATTGCTCACATCTGTCTATGAAGGGTTGTTTTGTGAATTTCAACTTGTAATATTCAAGTTTTTCATTTACCAAAACTTCACTGAATCCTACTCCGTTTTGGAACATCATGTGCAGATCATACAGATCCCTGGCCTTTTGCATATATACCTTTTGTTATTGATAACTTAACAAAAGTGAAAGATAAGAATAACAAAAGCCAGGTCATGCCTGTGTGATTCCACAATCCCCGATACATTGCTAAAATGCAGAATCTTGTTTAATAATATCCTCATCTGGTTGTGCCCTGCGAATCGTTTCCAGGAGTTGTTGAGTCCTGGAAATTATTTCTTCTTGACAGGAATATCCTTCTCAATCACAAAGGCCCCGACATAGTCACATTTATTGCAATGATATTTGTAGCCAGTTATCAGGCCAGCTTCATAATGCATGTCCGCGGAGCCGCAATGTGGGCAGG
This sequence comes from Thermoplasmata archaeon, assembly GCA_023136815.1. Lineage (GTDB taxonomy): Archaea > Thermoplasmatota > Thermoplasmata > SG8-5 > SG8-5 > JAGLQM01. The sequence goes on along the minus strand of JAGLQM010000006.1, from coordinate 4,190 downwards.
TTATGACCTTCTTCATGGGCATTTATAGTAATTAATGATTGATAAACTTAATCTATGATACCTCGATAATGAACCGGATGTATCTGATTATCACCTCAGCTGAGGACACAGCCAGCATGAATATACGCGATAAGTTGCTGAACATGGCAGACTGGCAAGAGGTCGGAACATTTGATGGCTCAGCAATACTTGAGCATGATGTTTATCACATGATTCTAATCCAGGATATACATCTTTACTGGGAAGACCCGGACAAGGCTGTTGAAAAGGCAACTGGAAGGAAATATGAGTGCTTCATTTTCGCCTCCAGGCATCGCAGCCAGTCCGGTTTACGAACTCTGACTGTTCATGCCCTGGGGAATTATGGAAACGCGGATTTCGGCGGTAAGCCAGGCACTCTTGTTCCTGTGCATCCGAAGCTCATGACCAAAGCCCTGCTCCTGCTGAAAGAATATGCTTCTGATTTGGATTTTCAAATTTCATTCGAGACAACCCATCACGGACCCTATCTGAACACACCAACATTTTTTATTGAGATTGGCAGCGATGAAAATGCCTGGCCCGAGGAAGAGCCCGCTGTGAGAATTGCACAGGTAATTCTCGAGCTGGCCGATTCCAGCCTAACAGATGACGATGACATTGTGATTGGTGTTGGCGGCGGCCATTATGCGCCACGCCATACTGACCTTGTTGAACGTATGAAGGCCTCCATTGGCCACATGATCCCTAACTATGCCATTGAACATCTTGACAGCCAGATGATTGCCCAAGTGAAAGAGAAATCCCAGGGTGCCAGTATGGTTTATTTCCACAAGAAATCATTGAAGGCTGCAAAAAAGCGGGAGTTGGAAGAACTTTTCGCAGAGCATGAGATTCGTTCTGTCAGGTCTCCGGACTTGAAATCCCGGGATTGATTATTGGGCGAAGTTTATTATATGAACTTCCCTAATATCGGGTTCTCTTAAGGGGGTAAAGTATGCTCAAAGAATGTAGAACCCACGGATATTTCAGACTGGAAGAATGCCCTATATGCGGTGAGCAAGGGCGCTTTCTCATGAACGAGGAAGAATTGGACAAATTGGGCAGGACCATGGCTGGCGTTCTACGCCACTTCCCAGAACGGTATGGCCTTAGAATGAATAAGCAGGGCTGGGTTGACCTGGAGGACTTCATCAATGAGGTGAGGAACAAGCAGAGGCGCTTCAGATGGCTGAAGGCACATCATGTGCTGGCCATCATAGATACAGACCCGAAGGGTAGATACCAGTTCAGGGACGGGATGATACGTGCCACTTACGCCCATTCGGTTAACGTGGAACTTGATTTGCCAACAAGGGGAATTCCAGAATTCTTGTATTTCCCGACAACCAAGGAAGAGAAAGAGATTCTTCTGGAAACTGGCTTGATGCCTTCAGACAGAAAAAAGGTTCATCTCAGCAAGACCATTGAATCTGCCGTTGTCGCTGGAAAGGTTCGTGATCCTGAACCACTGATATTTGAGATCAATGCAAAGGCAATGACCGATGAGGAGCTCGTTATCAAGAAGGCAGGCAATACAGTCTATGTGGCCGAAGAAGTGCCAGCCAATTATCTCAGGCTCATGGAAGAGGAAGAGATTCCTGTTGTGGATGAAGAACCAAAAATCAGGGACAGAGAGGCTCTGAAGAATCGGGAAGAAGCAAATAAACCTCAAGTTTGACAAAATGTAAACTACCAGGCCATAAATGACCTGGCGTTCTGCCAATAAACTGATGTCAAAGTTTGGATATGGAGCTAAGCTTCATCTTAGCCTATTTTCTTCACAATGTGCTAAAGTTGTGTAGCAACTGGCTATTCCTCTAACATCGATATTTTACCAGAGAGAGCCTGAATCGAAATCAATGAATAGGGTACTGCACACCAGGAACATTAGAAAATAGGAGCCAACATCTTGCATAGTTTTTCCAGAAACTGCTTATCCTCATCAGTGAATGGATTAACAGCCTGAGAATCTATATCTAACTGTGCCACGAATTTTCCATTTTTCATTATTGGGATCACTATTTCCGATTTAACTATGGGACTGCAAGATAAATAATTAGGTTCCTGGCTCACATCCTGGACAATAAAAGTATCAAGCGATTCTGCAACTTGACCGCATAAACCCTGGCCATAGTCAATCTTTGTATGCTCGGTTGGGTCCCCGGCAAATGGTCCAAGGGTCAAAACCTTCTTTTTGTTGTTGGCCAGATAGATTCCAATCCAATTGTAGTGCTCTATTTCATCCTTCAGCAAGAAACATATTGCCCCAAGAATATCATCTCGCTGGCCGTCAGAATGTATCAGCTTACCAGCCAGGCTCAGAAGTTCATCATAATCAGGCATAATAAAATCTCCACATATTGGAGGTAGATTGGATACCTTGTCTAAATCATTTTCCTAAAAATATCATTGATGTTGCCGAAGGCCAAGTTCCACTTCCTTGTGTCGCAGTTTATCCAGGCATTCCTGCTTTGTGAACTTGCCTGCCTTGAATCTCTTGTTTAGCCAGGCCTTGTATTCCAGTATATGGGTCTCGGCACGTTTCAGTTTCGAACCACTCAATGGAAACCATTTTGTCTTGACCGGCTCAGGAACTTCTGGATGAGCAACCGAAACTTGTGTAGGTTCCGGTTCTGGAACTGCTGGTCGGGGTGCCGAGTCTGGAATAATTAGTGGAACGGATTGTGTTGCAGGGCCGGCAGCCATGGATCCAGGGACCGGATCGAGAGCTGGTGAAACAGTGGCTTCAGGCGAAGCCAGTGTCTGAGATTGGCTTACAGTATCAGGCGATGGTTCCAATTCTACAATTCGCTCGTGCTCAATCATCTCTTCCTTTTTGGTGCGTGAAAAGAAACCTTTGCGTTTTTCCTTCTTCCGCTTTCCCCGAGCCTCTATCCTCTCTAGGTCTGCATACATATCCTTTACTGACAATATCTTCCCTCTTATAGGAAGTAATGTGAATACTATGATAAAAAACTTTTTCTGTTTTATAATATAATTAATATAACTTATTTTTTTGCTATATTGGTTAATATACTAAAAATGATTTTATGTTGCATGAAGATCAAAATCCTTACGGACCCTGAACCGCTGCTTGCCAAACTCGCGGAAAACTTACTGGATAATTCTGGCATGATCTTCAAAATCACGGAGCCAGATATTCAATTCGACATATTTGCAGATGAAGAACTCACAGCGGCAGTTGCGATTCAAAAAGACAGTGATCATTGCATGTTTTGGGGAGACTGGCACGGTATTGAATTACCGCGGGATATGCTCCCAAAGAAGGGAATATTTGTCTCTGCCTGTGCCCCAGACATAATCGAAATACTGAAACAGCATTTCGAACTTGACGGTGAATGGCCCTGCTGGCATTATCTGGCTCCAGATGGCTATGGGCCTGGTGAATGGGACAAGTTTGGCTCTCTAACAGATGAAGAGGTTTCATTTGTGGCAGAATTCTGGGAGCTGGGCGGCGATGGCCGTGAAGAGCATGTCCGTGACAGGGTGAACAGATTAGATAGTGCCTGCATCCGGGAAAATGGACAGACAGTAGCCTGGTGCGGCCTTCATTTTGAAATTAATAAAATTGCAAATCTGGGATTCGCACATACACTTGATGAACATCGTCGAAAAGGGTATGCGGGCCTTGTTACAAAGGCCTTGGTTAATCGACTTTCGGTAAGGGAGATACGAGCTACATCTCATGTGATGAAAGACAATAAGGCCAGTATGGCACTATGTGGATCTCTGAACTTCGAAAATATAGGAGAGCTGACCTGGGCCTATTTTAAGAGATAATGATGAACGAAAGCAATTTATACCCAACCGACCTTGTGCGGATGCTCTTTCAGAGCCAGTGAATGATGAAAGCGTGTACCTGGATGGTACGGCGTTTAAAGGAGGAAATGGAATGGCAAAGCCAATGTATGTAAGATTTGAAATGGACAAAGACCTTATTGATAAGGCCTACCAGCTTGTTGAGCTGTCAAGAGATACTGGCAAGCTCAGAAAGGGAACAAATGAAGTGACCAAACTGGTGGAGAGGGGAACAACAAAGTTCGTCATTATCGCAGAAGATGTGCAGCCAGAAGAAATTCTAGCCCATATGCCGCTTTTATGTGATGAGAAGAACATCCCATATGCCTATGTGCCCAGCAAGCAGGAGC
>JAGLQM010000059.1 GCA_023136815.1 Thermoplasmata archaeon | reverse complement strand
CCGCCAATGATGAGCATGTCATCGGAACGGCCTTTGATTCTCATAATTCGAGGATGATAACGGCCGCACTCACATTCTTCCCAGTTCACTGTTGCCAGGTCCCTTGTCCTGTACCGGAGAAGAGGCATTGCCTCCCTTGTGAGCATGGTGAATACCATTTCACCATGACTGCCCTCTGGTAGTACCTCGCCAGTATCAGTATCAATAATCTCCACAAGGAACTCGTCACCCCAGATGTGGAGGCCGTTCTGATGAACGCACTCAACAGCCACTCCAGGACCATAAAGTTCGCTCATTCCGTAAACATCATTGGCCTTTATGTCAAATGCATTCTGAATGCGCTGGCGTGCTTCCTCGGACCATGGTTCTGCGCCAAACATTCCAATTCTGAATTTGAAATCCTTCTTAAGGTCATAGCCTTCCTTTGGAGCCGCCTCTGCCAGGAACATTGCATATGATGGAGTTGCAGCCAGTACTGTTGAGCCCATGTCCTTTGCCATCATTAACTGGCGTTTTGTATTGCCTGTGGCCGTAGGAATAACCGTGCAGCCGAGAACTTCAGCGCCATAATGAAAGCCCAGACCGCCAGTGAACAAGCCATATCCATATGCATTCTGCACAATATCGCCCTTCTCTACACCAGCGGCAGCATAGGTCCTGGCCATGAGCCTGTTCCATGTGTTCAGGTCATTGGTGGTGTAACTGACCACAGTTGGCTTTCCAGTTGTGCCGGATGATGCATGGAGCCGGTTCACTTTTTCCAGGGGAACCGCTCTGATTCCATAGGGATAATGATCCCTTAGATCATCCTTGACAGTGAATGGTATAGATGCATAATCTTCCAGGCTGGCAACCTTAGTTGGGTCCATGCTGGCATTGTTCATGCGCTTCTTGTACAAAGGCACATTGTCATATGCATACCTCACCATTTTTTTCAAGCGTTCAAGCTGCAAATCCTGTAATTTATCTTTACTGAGTTTCTCTATAACCGGGTCAAACATTATTTCGCCCCCTAATTAGCCCTTGAAGGATTGGATACTTTGAACCCAAAGAGCTATCTGGTCGAACCCCAAAGGGTTCCATATTCAACCCCAAAGGATTCCACAATTATAATATCATTGGTTGTCATTGCCTTCTATATGGAACTCAGACTGCTGGGTGGAGCAAGTGTGGTGGGCTCTCTTTCAGCCTATCTTGAAGAAAAAGGTGTGCGTTTGCTATTTGATTGCGGCCTTACCCCGTCAAAACCTCCCAAGTATCCCATGAAACCTCCTGCAGTGGACTTGGCATTTCTCAGTCATGCGCATATTGACCATTCTGGAATGATACCCTGGCTTTGCGCAACCTACGGCATGGACGTTGTCGCAACCCAGCCATCAATCACCATCGGCACAATACTTCTGGAAGATAGTGTGAAAGTTTCAGCTTCCGAAGGATTTCCGGCTCCCTATGACAAGGGGGACGTTCGATCGCTAAAGAAGCATTTCCAGAGGGCGACATTTGGTGATTCTCTGGATATAGCGGGTCTTGAGGTTGTTTTACATTCAGCAGGCCATATCCCTGGAGCAGCAATGTTTGAGGTGAAAAGTGATAGAAATCTTCTTTTCACCGGTGATATAAACACATTGGATACCTATCTGGTCAACGGGGCAAAGCCAGTGGATTGTGATGTACTTGTTATTGAGAGTACATATTCTGGCAGGGATCACCCGCCTAGAATGGAAACCGAGAAGGCATTCCTGGACAAAACCAAGGAAGTTGTGGATAGAGGCGGTCTGGCCATTGTTCCGGCCTTTGCAGTGGGAAGAACCCAGGAGATGATGCTGACTCTTGCAGATGCTGGCCATGAAATATGGCTTGATGGAATGGGCTGGTCTGTGAACCGCCATTATGCAAAGATGCCTAAGTATTTACGTGATCCTGAAATGCTGAGAAACGCAATGAACAAAATACACACCATCAAACATCCAGGAGATAGGAAATCAGTTGTGGGAAAGGCAGATGTGATAATCACAACCAGTGGAATGCTGGATGGGGGACCGGTGCTGAACTATATTTCCGAGAAGAAGGATGACAGGAACAGTGCGATCTTACTTACCGGGTATCAGGTGGAGAACACCAATGGAAGAATGCTCTTAGACACTGGCCACATAAAACTAAATGGCAATATAACGCCAGTTCAGTGCGAGCTTGGTTTTTACGATTTTTCTGCTCATGCAGATCACCTGGAATTAATGCGATTCATCAAGGAATGCAGCCCTGAAGATGTTGTTCTGTGCCACGGCGAGAATCGAGATGTACTGGCCAATGATCTTAAAGAGGAAGGATTTAATATTTATACACCTACAGAAGGCGAGAGGATAGATTTATAAATTCTATTCCGAATCATTGATTTGGAATGGGCTTCTTTTTGGCAGGATGAAGTTTACTGGCTATACCTTATAGTACTATACCATAAACTTTTATAAAACCCTAACATGCCAGAGGACTATGGCCACATTAATCATCTGCGAGAAGAACAACGCGGCCCAGAGAGTAGCCAGTATTTTGGCTAAAGGCAAATACAGCAAGACCTTCATGAATCGTGTTCCTGTTTTCAGATTTCCCTGGAATAACACAGAAGGAATTGTTGTTGGACTGAGAGGCCATATTCTCAATTTTGACTATCCTAAAGAGTTCAAGAACTGGAATATAGACGATCTGGAGAGATTGGTTGCCACACCGCCAGTTAAGTACACAACAGCCACCTGGATCATGAATACCCTCCAGGATCTGGCCAAGCAGATTGATACAGTTATCGTGGCTACTGATTTTGACAGGGAAGGGGAACTCATTGGTGCAGAAGCAATTTCAGTAATGAACATGAAGCCAGATATCAAGATTCTCAGGGCAAGATTCAGTGCACTCACAGGCCCTGAAATAAACGGTGCATTTGAAAATCTTATCGAGTTGGATCATAATCTGGCTAAAGCAGCTGAAGCCCGGCAGATTGTCGATCTGGCCTGGGGTGCAGTTCTAACACGGTTCATGTCAACCTCCACCGGAAAACTGGGGGCCGATTTCCTGTCAGTGGGAAGGGTTCAGAGTCCCTCATTAGCTATTATAGTTAATCGTGAAAAGGAGATAGAAAACTTTGATCCTCAGCCATTCTGGGAGGTATTAGCTGATTTGGAAAAGGAAAAGCATTTCTTTGCCAAGCATGCCCATGGTCTTTTCTGGGAAAAAGAGGAAGCAGACAAGGTTTTCGAGGTGGTCAAGGATGCAAAGGTCGCGAAAGTAATAGAATCAGAATCCAAGGCGGTGCCAGACAGACCTCCGGCCCCATTCAATACAACAGTATTTCTGGCAGAGGCCAGTAAAATGGGACTTTCTGCTTCAAGGGCAATGGCCATTGCCGAGAGACTTTATAACGACGGTCTTTTGAGCTATCCCAGAACAGACAATACTGTATATCCACGAACATTGCCAATCAGACATATCCTGGAGAAGCTGACCAAGTCAGACTTGGGTAAAGAAGCAGGAGAGATACTGGCCCAGGAAAAATTACGACCATCACGGGGAAAGATGCAAACAACCGACCATCCGCCAATTCATCCGGTTGGTGCAGCAACAAAGGCCAAGCTCAAGGGAGATGACTGGCGTATTTACGAACTTGTCGTCCGGAGATTCCTGGCAACACTGGCTCCCGATGCAATAATAGAACGTGGAAATGCATTGTTTGATATTAATGGTGAGCAATTTCAGGCCGCTGGCCATGAAACTCTTGAGAAAGGCTGGCAGGTCTATTATCCATATTTCAAATTCAAGGACATCTTCATTCCCAAGATGGAAAAAGGCGAGGAAATTTCAATTTTGAAAGTCAGGGGCAGAGAAGGCAAGACCGAGCCCCCAAGACGTTACTCCCAGGGTACTCTAATTCGGGAAATGGAGAAACTTGGGTTGGGCACAAAGAGTACTCGACATGAGATCGTTCAGAAGCTCTACGATAGAAGTTATGTCCAGGGTAGCCAGATGCGGCCTACAATCGCCGGAACAGTGATAGTCGAAACACTGGAGGATAATGCAGAAATGATTGTCAAACCGGACATGACCAGCCAGCTTGAGAAGGACATGACCCAGATAGCAGAGGGCAAGATCGACCAGAAAAAGGTGGTCACAGAGTCCCAGGAAATGCTAGCTAGTTCTCTGAAGGTTCTTTTTGAGCATAAAGAGAACATCCACAAGGAGGTCAATGAGGCTCTGAAGAATCAAAATCAAATGGGCCAGTGTCCAAAATGTGGTAAAGGAAATCTTCTTATTCGCAAGTCAAAACGCGGAAAGAGATTCATGGCCTGCGATGCCTATCCAGATTGTGAAAATACCTATCCAATACCTCAGTATGGTGCTATTACCCCTCATAAGGAACCATGTAAGGTCTGCGAGGGTCCCATAGTGAAGGTGGTCATGAGCAGGCGGAAGCCCCAGGAAATATGTCTGGATATCGACTGCAAGGCTAACAAAGAAAGACGCGAAAAATATGCTAAATACAAGGCAAGCCTGACAGAATCCAAAACACCAGCTAAAAAACCGGCAAAGAAATCTGCCAAGAAACCAGCCAAAAAATAATTTTTACCATAACACAGGAAGATCATCTCATTATGGAGTTCTGGAGCTAAACCGGAGTTTCTACATTGTATCCTATTTTTGACACTTTGAGCATAAATCACAGTCAAAAACAGATGAATTCTAACTTTGACAGTTGATGTCTAAATATTCGTCAAATACAGAACGAATTAGAAATTCATTCTGACGAAAACCAGGCGTGGTTTTCGAGTTAGGAGAGACGTAGATTTGACAAAGACAATGGGTACT
>JAGLQM010000058.1 GCA_023136815.1 Thermoplasmata archaeon | reverse complement strand
TAATTGCAGCAATAAACGGTCATGCTATTGGAGCCGGATGCGGGCTTGCCATGTCCTGCGATTTACGGTATGCCTCCAAAAAAGCAAAATTTAACATGGGTTTCATGAAGATTGGTCTAGCTCCTGGCTGCGGCACATTCTTCCTGCCAAAGTTGGTTGGAAAGGCAAAGGCTGCTGAACTCATCTACCTAAGCGATACCATTGACGCGGAAACTGCTGAAAAGCTTGGCCTGATAAATCATGCTGTAGAGCCAGATAATCTAATGCTAGAGGTCATGAAAGCAGCAGATATTATTGAAAAAGGGCCCACACTGGCAATAGGCAGGGCCAAGACACTTCTGCGGCTCAGCGAGCGCAGCCAGATAGAAGAACATCTTGCTGCTGAGCGGCACATGATTTCTATTTCTGGCAATACTGCTGATTTTAGAGAGGGCGTTGATGCCTTTGCTGAAAAAAGAGAGCCGAAATTTGAGGGTGAATAATTATCCTCTGCCAGCATAATAAATCTACATACCCAATACTTTCACCCACCCTCATTTATTCCTTATATATTTCAACAACATTAAGTTGATTAATTTGTGAGAATATGCCTGTAGATAATATTGAGCCAGTACAGAAAGTTCCAAAAAAAATTGAGATCGAGATTGTGGAGAGGGAAATATAAATGAGTTGTGGACTGGGGGAAAAGGAATTATGGATCTTAAACTTATTATACACCAATAGAAATTTCACACAGTCTAGTGGATATAATAGTAAAAAGCTTGAAAGGATATATTCAAGAAAATTTTCAAATAATATCAAGCCACATACTCAAGTTCTGCTTAATGAAGGCTACATTTCACAGATTAGAAAAAAGGATATCAAATACTATATTCTTGACAAGAAAAAAACATCAATCGCACTTGGCTCTCATGGTTACAATGTGACTATGGGCAGAGAAAGACCAGTGTAAAATTGATTTTACACATCAGATAAAAATATTTATATACCCTATTCCCATATGGGAAGTTGGTGATAACTTGGCAGGGCCATTTGAAGGAATACTCGGGGGCAATTGTGAATTAAAGATTTTGGAATTCTTGTTACCATTGGAGGACATGGATTTCAATATCACAGAACTTGCAGAGGAAGCAGAGGTATCAAGACCAACTGCCAACCGGGTTGTAAAGAAATTTGTTGAATGGGGAATCATGGAAGTTTCCCAAAGGCGAGGGGGAAATGATTATTATCAGATCAATCCAGATTCTCCTTTTGTCATTGCAATTGAGAATTTCAACAATACCATCATTGAGCACATTTTAGGAGAAGAAACACTACATGAAATTCATGACTATTGGAAACAACATGCACCCAAGCCATCCACAACATCTGTTGAAGTAAAGCCGGAAATGCCTGAATTTTCACCAGAGGCATCAGATTTAGGAATTCTTCAATGGTGCGGAAGTAGTGAACCAAAAAAGCCCCCTACATTTGGAGTAACATGGCCAATAGGCCCAGGAGATGATATGTATGTCGCAAACTAAATTCTTTAGAAAAGAGCTTGTAAGTGAGTTAAAAACAGTGGAGCGAATGATGAGGAAAGAGCCAAATGTTGAAAAGAAATTGTATTACTTCACCGCAACATATGGAATTACTAGCAGAACTTATCGTTATTCATTTTCAAAAGATGTGTTATTGGCAGATTTCGTATTACAAGCATGCCATCAAACAATTAATGAAAGAATTCATAGATTAAAAGCAGGGGATCCTACAATGGTTTTTGATGGGGCCATATTTGATAAGTTAGGTGATTCATTAAAACTCCTTATTTCTAGATTAGAATCCGAGGAATCAATACAGGAACCTCTTGAGGATATGCTGACTATAGCATTTAGTGTATCTGGCCCAGGAAATTATTTGAAAGAAAAAGGTATGATTAAGATATAAGTCAAGCCACAAATGATGTTGAAAAGTACAAAAACACCTTAGCCAAACTCAGTCGTTTCCTACACTTTCACTGAACATGTCTCGCCTGATTCATTGCCATGAATCCGTCTAATCCTATTTTTGACACTTTATGCATAAATCACAGTCAAAAACAGATGAATTCGAGATTCATCCTAACGAAAACCAAGTATGGTTTGCGAAATAGGTGTAACGCAGATTTGACAAACATAATTTGGGTGCCCTGGGTGTGATCGCCACCAACGGCCAAAGCATGAAATACCCTAACCAAAGGCTATTAGCCTATCGAATCCGATGGCGAGGATTAGTAGCCCAACTTTTTAGCTTCCTCTTCTGCCTGGTTGACCATTCTGCCAATCAGGTCCATTCCGTTCTGCCAGAATGCCGGGTCCTGAATGTCCATGCCCAGTTTTGCCATTAGGTCTCTTGGGTAGCCGGAACCGCCTGCAGAAAGCATATCAATGTACTTTGGAACAAAGCTTTCGCCTTCTTTCTGGTACTGCTCGTAGAGAGATAGAACCATCAGCTCGCCGAATGAATATGCATATGTGTAAAAGGGATAATGCACGAAGTGAAGAACATAAGACCACCATGTGCCGTATTCCTCGGTCATTTCAACGGAGTCGCCGAACATCCAGCTGTTTTCTTCAAGCCAGAATTGATTGATAAGCTCTGCCGGAAGCTCGCCCTGTTCCCGCCTTGCCTTGTGGAGTTTTGTCTCAAAGCGGTTCATCATTATTTGCCGAACAACGCTGGCGAATGTGCTTTCAATCTTGCCAGTTAGTAGATTTAGCTTCTTTTTCGGGTCGGTCTCATCCTCAACAAGTTTGTTGAATAGCAGCATCTCACCAAATATGCTGGCTGTTTCTGCCATGCACAGTGAAGTACCCATTGACAGATCTCCGCGGTCCCTTGCCAGGTATTGATGAATACCATGTCCAAGTTCATGGGCCATTGTTGAGGCATCATTCAAGGAATCTGTGAAATTTAGCTTGATATACGGGTGATGGTCTGAAGACACTCCAGCAGAGAATGCTCCGCCTTCTTTGCCTTGTCTTAACTCTGCATCAATCCAGCCATTGTCAAAGAACATCTGCACTATTTCTCCTGACCTGGGATTGAATTTTGTGTATGCGTCAATGCACATTTTCTTTGCATCTTCATAGGAACAGTATTCCTTTTCCAGGGTAACTGGTGCATATCTGTCATAGTCCTTCTGGTCCTCAATTCCAAGAATGCGGCCCTTTAGTTTGTAGTACTTTTCAACTACCTGAATATTTTTGTCCACTACTGCTTTCAGGGTTTCTACTGTCTCGTCCTCAACTTCATTGCTGATGTTTCTGACCCTTGCCGGGTGAGGGAACTTCCTGAACTCATCAATTGTTGCATGATTTTGAACAAGTTTATTAAAAATGTAAACCAGAAGGCCCATGTCCTCTGCCAGTGCCTCGGTAACTGCCTTGTGGGCCATTATTCTCTTTTCTCTGTCTGGGTCAAAGAGTATTGTCAGTGCACCGTCCAGTGGAACTTTCTTCTCCTGGCCATCCAGGGTAACAGTAATTTCCATCTTTCCCATGGTCTCGTCAAATAATCTTACGAATGCATTCCTTCCGCTGAGATCCAGTGAAGCAACTAATTTTTCCTCATTTTCCGTAAGCTGATGGGGTTTCATGAGCCTCTGGGTCTCCAGATAATGCTTGTACTTTTCCAGCTCTGGGGAATTAATCATCTTATTAGCAATCTCATCATCAAGGTCGTTCCATGCCAGCTCAAAAAATACTACATGTTTTTGGGCCTTTACAGAATATTCCTCGGCCATGCTCTTTACTGCTCCTGCCTCTTTTGAGGTGCAGTTCTGTGAAAATCTGAGATGTGCATAATAAGCAGGCTTTATGGTATCCCTTGTCAGCTTCTCCAGCTCATCCATTGCCTCCCTGAGTTGTGGGGCTGTCAAATCAGGCCCAATAAGGTTCCTGTACTTGCGTTCAAATTCCTCCGCCTCCTTGACAACGGCTTCCAGATCCAACTTCAATTTAGGGTCGTCCAGTGAGTTGTATAATCCTTCAAAGTTCCATGCGATGCCGTCGGCACTGCTCTTCTGCTTGCTCATATTAATCACGACAATAGGAGATGGAAATCGTGTATATTATGTTTAACCTCCCCATGTTTACGACCTATTTTTGACACTTCACGTAGAAAACCTGTGGTTCTCAGCCTGTTCACAAACACTGCTTTTATGAAATTACATAAAATTTGTTCGTACAGATAGGGTTTCCGAATGGCCCTTTATCTGCCTTCCTGTCATTGTAATATTCTGGTTCAGGAACCCCTTCCTCTCCCAGAACAAAAACGCATCGTCGCCCGTGTCGAAGAACTCATGGCACTTACCAATCAGCTCAAGGAGTTGCTGGGGGCGAGTGTGGGTGAGGTGTTGGGCGGGTAGTAGTTATTTTTCATTGACTGCTTCCAGATACACAAGATGTTTCAACATAGCAGAAGGATTGCGGCGGTACAAAATTCGGATTTGCTTCTCTCGGGTTCACAGGAGTTTCAAATTTCTCAATCTCATTGATCTCAATCGCATAACCCCTGGTATTACCATTGAAATAATTGAAGAACTCATCATGTGCAATTCCTGACTGGCCATTGCATCGCTCCCAGAGACTATCTGGATGGTCCTCAATTATTTTCGAGATGGTGAAAGCACCCACAATCTGCTTGACTGGAGATGAAGAATAGATATACACCTTCTCGATATTCTTCTCCCTGAAAATCACTTTGCGGAACTCGTATTGTTTTTCGCCGCTCATTATAGCCTCAACATACTTCGGTTTAATTGACAGTAAAACGTTCATCAACTTTTCCTCCTTTAATTATCTGGCGGTATTTTTCATCATTGATTTCTACTATCGATTGGGGGGCACTTGCCAGAACCCCCATATCTTTCAACTCGTATAGATGTAACGGATTCTTCAAATGGAAATGATGCAAGAATAATATAACCGCTGTCGGTTTTTGTGCATATTTTTCAATTTCACCACGAGAATACACCGTTCTTTTTCCAACTATTTTCATTATCTGCTCGGGGTCTTCTATTCCCAGACGAATGGATTCAATCACTCCAATGGAAGTTATCTTACTTTGATTTCTGGGCTTCTTTTGTTCTCCTGATTTATAAAATAATACTATATCGCTAGGATTGATTTTTTTAATTCTTGAATGAGTCAAATATGCTTTTTTAATAGTAT
>JAGLQM010000057.1 GCA_023136815.1 Thermoplasmata archaeon | reverse complement strand
GGTTACAACATCTCGATACTGGGGTGCATTTCCGCCTGTATTGTCAACATCCCAATCCAATGCCTTAAAAAGAGGGTCTAAAAATTCAATTCTTACATCGGCCTCCCTGTAGCTGGATGACCTGTACTGATTATGATTGTTTGTGTATCGTTCTACAAGCTTTGAAATCTCTTCCGGAGCAGGCATAATCTTCCTGACACTGGAATGTGATTTAGGATATTAAGATTAGTGAAAAATGCATCAATTCCCATCAACACATGAACAGACGAGGACAATAGAGCCAACATGACCATTCGCCCCCATCCTATTTTTGACGTTCAGGAATTAATACAATCAAGCCAGTACTATCATTCTATATGCTGAATCTCACCGCAATGAGGGCACATGACTTCGATTGGCCGTCTGGATGTTGTTATTTCTATGGGATCCCCACATTCCACACACTGAAATCTACTGGCCGTTGATGGATTCTGGGTACGTTTGGATGCCAGGTTGGATTCCCTGCTGCCTGGTGCAGTCAGCCCTTCTTTCTGAATTGATTTTACTCTTGACCTTGTTCTTAAAGTCATAAATAGTGTGAACAAAAGTAACAGGAGCAGGAACATATTGAACAGTGGAATTCCGAACATCTTCAGTTCCCATATTGGATTCACATCCTTGTCAACAATTACAACCTCATTTGAGCTGGCTCCGAAATCACTGCTGGCCATGAATATCTGCTCTCCCTGATCAATCTTGTCAGGAATGATATACATGAGCCTGCCAGTCTGCTCTCCTGTCTGGAGGCTGGCCTCAGGGCCGTTTATCAGGCCATAGGTAATCGTAAAGGTTGCTGGCATATCTGCATTTCCAACCACTATTATTTGGTAGTTAATGGCCATTGTCTCGCCGGGTTCATAGAATGCCTTGTTGAAATCCAAAATAAGTACATATCCAGAGAATAGGTCCGCGCTGTCTGTTCCATGGACCACCCTGCCACCGGCAGAGGCGAAGACAGTGAAAATATAACTCTCAGATGGGGCACTGGGTACAATGAAATTGAAGGAACCGTTTGCTGCTGTTCCTTCCTTAACAACGCTGCCCTCCTTGTCATAGATTACATAGAAGGTATCCGGTTCACCCAGAAGTGTGCCAATGACCTCATATGATATTGATAATTTATCTTCTGCATTGTAATTTTCCTTGTTAACATTGACAAGAACTATTGCATAACTGATCCTGACCTGCTGAATAACCGATGCGCTATTTCCTACACCATCATCTACAGTAACCTGAACCCATAGCCAGCCTTCAAAATTTTCAGGTATTTCAAAGAAAAAATCTCCTGTAGATTGTGTGTCCCTCGAAAACAGTGTTCCAGTAGTATCATTGTCCCTTATTTCTATGATATAGGTGTATGAAGGACTGGTAACTGCCCCTATGGAAAAGGCAGTTGCATTCACAAATAAATTTTCACCGGATGCATACTGGACCCTATTGAAATCCAGTACAACAGATATAGATGATGATGATGAGATCTCAAAATTATCAGATGCAAATACACTGTTCACACCCTTGCTGGCTGTGACCTCAACAGTGAAGGTCGTTCCATCAACAAAGTCAGCATGATTTAGCACTACAACGTACTCCACCAGGCCATGAGAATCCGTGGTCAGTATAACTGGAGGGAAGGTTGGAGATACCAGCCCTTCCTTTTTTATGGAAATGGAAACTGCGCAGCCTGGCTCTTCTGTATCTGTTAAAATAGACGGATTTGCCTGATTTTCTGCTGCAAGTGTTATTACGCTCATTTTGAGAAGCGAGCCTGTAGTATACTGATTTCTGTCCAGGTCAATGAGAATCCCCAGACGCTTAATTTCAAACTGCGCCACTGATGCCTGGCTTCTTTTGGGAGGTGCTGCAGTATCATTGAACCATGCAACAACAAGATATGTCTGTGTATAATTCACAATATCTGGCAATGTGAATGACACACTGCCAGCAGCAGTGTCAAAATGATGAGGTCCCAGAAAACGCATCATTCCTCCAGTGGATGATTGATTGTATATGGTTATTTCACCATCACCAGAAGCTGGTAGGGTTTGGTCTTTAAGATTATTGGCTGTCCAGAACACCTTCATTTCGTCGCCGGAGAGATATGCATCTCTGTCTGTTTCTATATTAAATGAATAGCCCTGAATTGTGAATATTGCCTCTGTTTCTGTAGCATTGTTTGGCCGTTTCACACGAATCAGATAATCTCCATCAGGGGCATCTGGCACTGTGTAAGAAATCTTGGCTGTGAAACTTTCCTGTATGAAAATATTGCCGCCAATGCGCTGCTCCTCACCAATGACGCAGTATATTTCGAATTCTTCATCAATAATATTTCCATGAATAACAATGTCCATGACTTCACCTGGCACATAAATATTGGTTCCAGTGTATTTTCCAGGTACAAGTTCCAGTTGAGTTACAGCACCCTTCACCTGCATTGGCACTACAATTGTCATTAAAATGAAAGCTAAGGAAATAGCCAATGCCAGTATCGTTTTGCCAGATTTCATTTTATCTCCGCCCATGAGCATTTATTCTTCCCCTTATGTATGCTGGAATAGGCTGATGAAGTAATATAAGATAGTCTATATAAAATTTGTGTAAAATGAATAAAATGACTGCCTTTTATCTATTTTCACCCTAAAATAACCTTGATCCGGTTCTGGCCATTTGCGCATTCCACATTCTCTATGACACTGGAAACCTGCCTTTTTAGACCAGATTTCATACCAACAGGGAAGCATAATTGATAATGAAGGCATCCCCTTTCCTTGCATTTCGGTAGCTCAAAGGTTATGGTTGTTCCTTCCATGGCTTGCTTTTTTGGAATAATAGCCTCTCTGGGAACTTCCTCAACCTCGATTATTACAACATTATCCTCGTGCTGGGGGCAATCATGAACAACATCCCTGGCGTTTATAATTTTATATTTCGTGCCTTTCTCCAGATGAAAGCAGATTGTCTTTACTTTACAATCCTTGCAGTTTGAATTAGGGCCTATGAAAATGAATTCACTACCGGGCTTGGCCAGCTTCCTGCCGATAACTGTTAATAACACCATATTAAACCACACCTGTTTTTTCTGCCAGGGTTTCCGAGGCCTCTTCTGTCAGACCATGATATCCCAGGATGGTGTATCGCTCTGGCTTGATATCATGGGCCTTCACAAGTGCCTGGATAATGTCCTCACGAGTTAATTCCAACTTATTGATATTTGTCGGAGCACCGATGATTTCCAGTGAATCTCTGAGTTTCTCCCAGTTGCCGCCATGCAAGTACATCATCATTATGGAGCCAATGCCGCATTGTTCTCCATGAAATGCTGGTTTCTCTGCAATTGCATCTAATGCATGTGAGAACTTGTGCTCGGAACCGCTTGCTGGTCTGCTTGAGCCTGCAATGCTCATTGCCACTCCCGAGGCCGTTAGTGCCTTAACCACGGCCCAGGCACTTTCTTCCAGGTTTGGTTTTATCTCACTAGCGTTTTCAATCAGCATATCTGCTGTTATTTCGGATAATGTGGCAGCATAACTTGAGTATTCATCATTTCGAAGCCTATGTGCCAGCTTCCAGTCCAGTACTGCGGTTTTATTGGAAATTATATCCCCGCAGCCAGCAGCCAGCATTCTGTGAGGGGATTTGGAAATTATGCCAGTATCTGCAACAACTGCAATTGGTGATTGAGCTTCCAGGGATTTTTTCACCCCATCAACAAGAATCGAAGCCCTGGACGATACAATTCCATCATGGGAAGCTGCCGTGGGCACGCTGATGAAATGTCTTGCAATATTGAAAGATGCGCATTTGGCCACATCAATAGGGCGGCCGCCACCTATACCCATCATGAATCCTGCATTAAATTCTCTGGCCTGCTCCTCAACTGTCTCGATTGTCTCGGCATCTGCCTCATTTATTGTAACCATGTCAGTATCATAACCAGCGTCCTGAAGATATCCTTCTATCTCCAGTCCTGCAATTTCTTTTGTTACCTCATCGGCAACTAGAAAGGCGGATTTAGGAAGCCCTAGCCGTTTGCAGTCCTTGGGTATGCCTGATAGCACTCCGTGACCCATAACAACGTTCCTTGGCAGTTCTATGGTGCTGTACTTGTTGAAGTCTGACATCCAAATCCCTATATCCTAATTGTTTCTTAATCTTATCTCTCAAAACAATGACTATTATCTAGGCCTGAAGCTCCTCAAGGTCTTTGTACAGTTCCAGGGACTCCGGGTTGCCCAGTGCGTCCTTGTTCTTTATCTCCTGATTGTGAATGGCCTTTCTAACTGCAAGTTCAACCTTCTTCCCATTGATGGTGTAGGGAATATCAGCAACTGCAATTACCTTTTCCGGCACATGTCTGGGTGTGGTATTGCTCCTTATCTGGGTTCTGATATTCTTAACAAGTTCTTCTGTTAATTCAACTCCGTCCTTCATTTTTATGAATAGGAGAACTCGAACATCATTGTCCCAGTCCTGGCCAACAACTATGCT
This sequence comes from Thermoplasmata archaeon, assembly GCA_023136815.1. GTDB lineage: Archaea > Thermoplasmatota > Thermoplasmata > SG8-5 > SG8-5 > JAGLQM01. Next base: position 717 of record JAGLQM010000057.1, on the reverse strand, counting down.
GTCCTCAATTTCAGCCATGTTCTCAACTACATTGTATATCTCAGCGGTGCCAATCCTAACACCGCCTGGGTTCAGTGTTGCATCTGAGCGACCGTAGATTATTACGCCGCCCTGCTCTGTGATGAGTATGTAATCGCCATGATGCCAGATACCTGGAAATTTATTGAAATATGCTGCCTTGTATTTTGCTGTGTCAGGGTCATTCCAGAAATAAATCGGCATTGACGGGAATGCAGCAGTACAGACCAGTTCTCCTTGTTGGTTAATTACTGAATTTCCAAGATCATCAAAGGCTTTTACACGCATTCCAAGGCCTCTACATTGAAGTTCCCCAGAAATTACTGGCCCTATTGGATTTCCCAATGCGAAGCAAGAGATAATATCTGTTCCCCCGGAGATGGATGATAAAACTAAATTCGATTTAATGTCCTTATAGACATACTCGAAATTTTCCTCTGAAAGTGGTGAGCCAGTGGACAGCATTGCCCTAACTGTGGGAATATCATCTGATCCTAACTTCACACCAGCATTCTCCAGTGAGGCAATGTACTTGGCACTGGTACCGAACACGGTCATGCTCTGTTCCTTGGCAAAGTTGAACAGCGCATATGCGTCTGGGTAGAATGGATTGCCGTCAAATAATAGCAGGGTAGAACCTACAGCCAGGGAACTCACCAGCCAGTTCCACATCATCCAGCCGCATGTTGTGAAATAGAA
>JAGLQM010000056.1 GCA_023136815.1 Thermoplasmata archaeon | reverse complement strand
GTTGATGGAGCCATGGCAAACCTTGTTCCGTAATTTCCCAGAATAAGACCAGCTATGACAACTGCAAATACACCAGAACCACCCAGGAATTCTGCAAATGCAAATATACCAAATGCCAGAATAACAGTAATCATGATTTCAGTAAATTTGTCATTAATCTTTTTAATAATCAGGTATGCAAGGTATCCCATGACGCCGCCGATAACGATTCCCAGGAATGATAGTTTCAGGAACTGGCCTATTCCCTCGAGTATGTGGTGGCCCTCAACCAGAACCTCGCCTGTGCCGCCAATTGCCGTGGCAGCAATTATCACCACAATCACATTCCAGAACACAATTGCCAGTCCATCGTCAAAGACGCTCTCGCCCTCAACAATGCTCCTCAATTTAACTGGAACCTTCATTTCCTTGTAGAAAGCCAGTATGGTTGCCGGATCCGTAGGAATGGCGATTGCTGCCAGCAGAAGCATAAACATGAAAGGAATAGCAGGGAACATAATATTCAACAGGAACGCAACAAGAAACACCGAACCCAATAGGCCAGGCAATATCAGAAGCAGGATTAATTTTGCATTGTCCCGAAGATGGGAAAGCCGCATGTGAAGTGCACCTTCGAAGAGCAGCGGCGGCAGTAAAATATGAAAAATCAAGTCATAGCCAAGTTCAAAGGGAGCTTCAAGACCAAAAATTGCCACCACGATTCCTGCAAGAACCAGAGTGATGGTGTATGGGAATCTTATTTGCTTTGCAAGGATTGCCACGATACTGGCTATTGCGAATATCAGTATGAACGGGTTCAGGTCGAGTTCCATGAAAATGACCTTTGGAATGGGTGCGATATATGACTGAATATTAAAATCTATGTGATAACATTAAATGGACTGAATCATTTCATCATCACTCATGAAGATTATTCCCCTGGCCTCGGAAACACTCGGTGTCAGAAGCATGGCTGTCGCCGTAAAAACCAGTGACTGCATAATTATTGTTGACCCGAGCATTGCACTGGCCCCAAAAAGGTATGGACTTGAACCGCATAAAATTGAGATAGAGAGGCAGAAAGAGCTGTGGAAAGAATTGAAAGTCTGGGCAAGAAAGGCAGATATTATGACCATTTCACATTACCATTTTGACCATCATGACCCGGAACAGCCAGACATCTTCAAGGGTAAGAAAATGCTTGTCAAACATCCCAAGGAAAATATAAACAAAAGTCAGATTGGTCGGTCAAGTATTTTCAAGACCGCCCTGGGAGATTTGCCAGAAAGCATGGAATTTGCTGATGATAGAACTTTCGAATTTGGCAATACCACCCTGACATTCTCCAAGGCAGTGCCACACGGAACAAACACGCGTCTTGGATATGTGATACAGCTGGCCATTGATGACGGTAGTACAACTTTCCTGCATACCTCGGATGTGGAAGGGCCAAGTCTTGATTCGCAGCTTGACTTTATTCTGGAGCATGAACCAGATATTCTTGCCTGCGACGGCCCAATGACCTATATGATGTACAGATACGGTCTGAAAGCCATGGAAAGCAGCCTGGCCAATCTGCAGAAGATAATCACCGACACCAGCATAAAGACCATGATGCTGGAACATCATCTTACCAGGGATATAAAGTGGCGGGAGAAAATGGAACCAGTGTTTGCATCCGGAGAAGAACATGGCTGCAATGTGACAACTTTCGCGGGCTATCTGGGCAAGGAAGATGATTTGCTGGAGGCCAGGCGGAAGGAGCTTTGGGGAAGGGGTCCCAAACCCTAAACATGAAGGAACACAGTTCCTTCTGTTTATGAAATAAGCCACCGGCTCATTTAACATAAAGGGCAGGGCATCCCTTTCACTTTTTGCATTGAATGAGATATATAGATTGGTTAGACAGTCATCAATGATATTCAGGAATGCCGAACCGTGTTCTTAGGGTTAGGAGCCCTTTGACTGAACTATTCAACGCCTTTCATCCGCAACACGGAATTCACTTTGTTCATTCCGCGGACTCAGAAAAAGCTTCGCATTTTGTTCGCAAACCTGAAGGTAGCGGTATTCAGGCATGAGATGTTCAGTGAACAACAAGCAAAAAGGTTAATATGCAACTTTACATTGCCAATGTCCCCGAATAGTATATTCGCAGATGCGGTTGTAACTCAGTTGGGAGAGTGCAAGACTGAAGATCTTGAAGTCGCTGGTTCAAGTCCGGCCAACCGCATATTTTTCTTTTCAAAATGTTTTATTAACAGGAAAAATATGCGGCAAGTGGGGTGCCGAAGGCAGTCCACGCAGCCGAAAAACTAGTGAACGAAGTGAATCTGTTTTTCAGCACTTTTACTTTTTCATTAATTAATTGCATAGTAAAAGTGTGGGAGGATGAGAACCGCAGGTTTTCATCCGTACCCAGAAAATGCGAAGCTTTTTCTGATTCAAGTTTTCTTTTCAAAGTATTTTATTAACAGGAAAAATAGGTGGTAGGAGAAATGCAGTAGCATTCATCCGTACCCAGAAAATGCAAAGCTTTTTCTGATTCAAGTTTTCTTTTCAAAGTATTTTATTAACAGGAAAAATATGCGGTAGGAGAAATACGTTAGTATTCCTCCGTACCCAGAAAATGCGAAGCTTTTTCTGAACTAGATTTTTTTGAGAAATCAAAAAGCTTATTATCCATATCCCCATTAAAGGCATAGAGGGAGGCATATGTCAGCTGAAGATTATGAGGGCCTTGCGCCAGAGATTGCCATGTACATTAAGAGAATAGGTGACATGAGGGACACCAAGAAGTATGGAAGGGCTGTCCAGCTCTGCAATCTAGCTCTGGAACATGGTCCTGAGCCCAAGATAAGAAATGTTATTCTGAATTTTAAAGCCGAATCCCTTTACCGAGTAGGCTGGAAGGTTCAAAATTCAGATCTAATGCAGGAAGCCCGCAGTTATTATGTGGAAGTTCTGGGCTTTGATCCAGATGACCATGTGGCACTTCGCGGCTTAGAGGAAATTGATTTCTCTTCCTAAGCAAGTTTTTTATCCATCATTTTTATTGCAAGCCCAATGGAAATTGGAATTCTGGCTCTCCAGGGAGATGTCAGCGAGCATGTAGTTACATTGAAATCGGCAATCAAAGAGCTTGGGCTGGACGCTGATATTGTTGAAGTTCGGAGAATTAACCAGCTAAGCCAGGTATCTGCATTACTAATTCCAGGAGGTGAAAGCACCACCCTGGCCAAACAGCTCAAACGGTTCGGACTTTTCCAGCCAATAAAAGAAATGGCCAATGCCGGAAAGCCAATCATGGGAACCTGTGCCGGGTGCATTCTTCTTGCCAGCAAGCTTGTTGACCAGATTGGGCCCAGAGATGTTGAACCGCTGGCACTAATGGATATTACAGTTAATCGGAATGCATATGGTCGTCAGAAAGAGTCATTCGAGCGACCTTTAAAAATACCTGGCTTTGGACATTCTTTCAAGGGAATATTCATCAGGGCCCCGTCAATAGTTGAAGTCGGAGAGAATGTGGAAGTTCTAGCCTCTGTAAATAATGAGCCAGTGATGGTACGCCAGAATAATATTTTAGCTTTAACATTCCACCCGGAACTTATCCTTGACAGCCGGGTTCATCAGTATTTTCTCAAAAAAATGATTTTTGAGAAGCGTTTTCTCAAAATGATTTGATTGCCTTGACTATTTCTATAAATGCCTGGCTGATGCCTTCTTCCTCAACAACTGTGCCAGTGACAATTATGTCTGCGCCTGCCTGAACTGCTGCTTCTGCGTGTTCTGCCCGCCTAATTCCACCGCCGACAATAAGTGGAATGTCGATTGATTCTTTAACTCCCGAAATGATATTTTGAGGCACTGGCTCCGGTGCTCCGCTGCCTGCTTCGAGATAGATAAGCTTCATTCCCAGAAGTTCGCCTGCAACCGAATAACCAATTGCGGATTTAACGTCGTCCCGGGCAATACATTCGGCCTCTCCGACCATTCCAGCTTCCATGCCTGGCTCCACGATTATGTAGCCCATGGATATTGGTTCAAGACCACTTTTCTTGATAAGTGCAGCAGCCTTCATCTGCTCCCCCAACAAGAATCTTGGATTTTTAGAGTTCAGAAGACTCATGAAATAAATTGCATCTGCATGAAGTGAAACTGCGCTAGCTATGGTAGGAAAAAGTATAATTGGCACATCAACTGCACCCTTGATTGCCTTTACCGTGGCATCAACAAGTTCTTGCGTGAGGCCTGTTGAGCCGCCTAACATTATTGCATCAGAACCTGCCTCTACAGCTTGCCTGGAAATGCTGGCTGCCTGTTCTGGCGATTGCTCGTCAGGGTCAAGAAGGGTCATATGCAGCTTCTGGGTTTCCAGTTTTTTGTAGATATATCTCATGGTTTCCATCATATCACTCCCGCAAGAAACGCTATAAGGGAAAGCATCATGGCCAGCTTGGCACTTTCCTGGCTTTTCTCAGGTTTTTGGGCCACTACATATGCCGCATAAATAAATATCGCATCCGCAAACATCACTGTTATCAAGTACCAGAACCCAAAAGTACCATAATAATATGGGAATGGACTCAGCCCAATGGCGAATATGAATGCCATTGCAGCAACAAATCTGGCTTTATCTATTCCGATACGCATTGGAAGGGTATTTCGACCTTCATCGCCCTTGATATCCTGAATGTCTTTGGCTATTTCTCTTCCGATTGTGGCAAGGAAAGAAAGCAGGAACATGAAGATAACTGGCTCCATGATATCCGGGTAGATATTTATAATTGCGAATCCTGCAAAAAGGAATATTGATGCAGTTAGCCAGCCAATGGAAAGATTTCCAATAAAGCCCATGGATTTTGCCCTGAACTCATAAGCAAGCATGATTCCCAGATTGATAAGAATAATAAACATGCATTCCAGGCTGAGCCACAGCCCACCTATGATAGATATGATGAATAGAATAATTGAGTACCATAATGCTGCCTTGGGGCTGACTTTCCCTCTGGGAATTGGGCGATTTGGATGATTTTTCTTGTCAATGTCCCGGTCAAGATAATCATTGAGAGTGTTTCCGGCTCCAATGAACATGAACACCACAATTGCCGCGGCCAGAATCTCAATAAACGGCATGCTGGCTATGTCCAGTTTTGCAACAACCAGTGCCACGATTATGATTGACAGAACTGCCATGAAACAGTTCTTGATTCTCAGGAGTTCGACATACCCACGCATCAATTCGGGATTGAATGGTATACATAAAGGTTTTCGTGTTGGGCAATGAAACACGTTCTCGCAACCTTTTTAATATTATGGAGAAATACCATGTTCGATTATTATGGCATGGGAACAAGCAGAGGTCAGGAGCCTCAGAGAAGGCCGCTATGTGCTGATTGACGACGAGCCTTGCAAAATTAACAAGATTAATGTGTCCAAGCCAGGCAAGCACGGTGAAGCTAAATCCAGGGTCGAGGGAGTAAGTATTTTCGACGGCTCGAAAAAGAGCTTTGTGCATCCAGTATCACACAAGTGCAAGATACCAATGATAGACAAGCG
>JAGLQM010000055.1 GCA_023136815.1 Thermoplasmata archaeon | reverse complement strand
ATTATCAACAGAATATCTGCTTGCTTCAGACACAGATGTGCCAAAAATAACAAGCTGGGCCGTGGAAATGGGCATCCAGATGGCAGTTATCGGCCCGGAAGCTCCACTGGAAAAGGGCATTGTCGATGAACTGGCTGTCGTGGGAATACCTTCCATCGGCCCAACAAGATCCGGTGCTCGATTGGAAACCAGCAAGTCCTTTACCCGCAATTTGCTTGAGAAATATGATATTCCTGGCAACCCGAAATTTAAAGTTTTCAATAATTCAGAAGGAATAAGAGAATTCCTTGAGAAACTGGGCGAGTTCGTGATTAAAGATGAAGGGCTGTGCGGCGGCAAGGGTGTCAAGCTCAGTGGAGAGCATCTGGCCAATATTGATGAAGGGTATGATTTTGCTATCGCTTGCATTGAAAAAAGTGGTGCAGTTGTTGTCGAGGAAAAGTTTATTGGCGAAGAATTCAGCCTTCAATGTCTGACCGATGGAGAAACAGTCATAGGTTCACCACTGGCACAGGATCATAAACGGCTTCTGGAAAGTGATAAGGGGCCAAATACCGGCGGTATGGGATCATATTCCGATGCAAATCATCTTCTGCCGTTCCTGAAACAAGATGATTATGACACTGCTCTGGAAATCACAAGACGAGTTTGCCAGGCACTGAAGCAGGAATGCGGAGTACCTTACAAGGGGGTCATGTACGGAGGTTTCATTGCCACAAAGGACGGCGTTAAACTCGTTGAATACAATGCCAGATATGGCGATCCAGAAATCATGAATATTCTACCATTGCTGGAAACCAGTCTTCTGGAAATGTTCAAATCGGTTATTGACGGCAATCTTTCAGAGGGCATGGCCAGGTATGCGAATAAAGCAACTGTCTGCAAGTACGTTGTACCTGTGGGTTACGGCGTAAAGTCCGAGGCTGGCTATCCCCTGGAGGTTGATGAAGCTGCCATCGAAGCAGCAGGTGCTAAGCTGTTTTACGCAGCAGTGGACCTGCGAGACGACGGACTTTACACAGGCACATCACGTTCATTGGGTATCATCGGAATCGGGGATACGCTTTCCGAAGCCGAGCAAAAGGCAGAAAAAGGTCTTGAACATGTGAAAGGCCATATTTTCATGCGCCATGATATTGGCACACCTGAAGCTATAGAAAGGAAAATTGAAAGATTAAAGGGAATCAGGGGTTAAATTCCCCTGATTATTTCTTGCTAGCTCTATTATTTCTGTTTGCTTAACCAACATATCTCAGTGCTTCAGCAGGCGTAATCTTGGCAGCGTTTCTGGCCGGGATTATAGTGCACAATATTGTTGCAGCATAGGCGATTGCAGTTACATAACCAATCTTGAACCATGGTATTGTGAATTCCATACTGCCCATGTCTCCCGCCATGACATTGAATATCTCATAGGATACCATTATGCCAGTGGTCACACCAATAAGCACTCCCAGGGTGGCCACAAACAGGATTTCTATTAGGAATGCATTTCTCACATTTGCCTGGGTGAAACCTAGTGAACGTAGAATACCAATTTCCGGGGTACGTTCTACCACAGAACGAATGGTGATGATACCCAGTCCTGCTACGCCAACAACCAGTCCCATGTCCAGGTATAGTTCAAACAGAATAAACATTGAATTCATTGTTTCCATTGTGGTTTCTGCCATTTCCCTGACTACAATTGTATTCATACCCAGTGCTGCGAAGTCTGATTCAAGAGCCCTGGCAGTTGCTGCTATATCATGGTCTGGATCAACTTGGAACATGAATATGGAATTTACCATGCCCAGTGTTCCGAAATCATGTATTACATTTTCACGGGACATGAATATGCCCATCATCAGGTTCTGGTCAACGATTCCTATTATCTCGTATTCCTGGGATATATTGTTGGTGGATGGATCCTTCACCGTGATATGATTTCCTGCCTGTGCTCCAGTGAACATTGCACTCTGGGCACTCATTGCTACCTTGGATGAGCCTGCTGCGGTAATTGCGGCCCAGACTTCCTCTGGTGTTTCATAGCCATCAGCCATGCTAGTGAATTCATAGGAGCTACCTTCATGGAGTGAATTGTCTATTCCATATACATAGGAAAATTTCAATAAGTCACCCATTCCAAGGTCAGCAAAGGGGTTATGTGTGCCTTCACTATCCGTTAAATTCGCGTCCATAGTGAACGCCCGGGATAATTGTGCAAACCCACTCGCCGTCAGATTATTAGCTATAGTATCTGAAACAACAACTTCTGGCATGCCAGTTATTGGGTTAATGTAGCTTACATTCTCAATATCAAAAGTAGGTATTTGGACATCTGCTATTATATCATATCCACCGCCCTGCTTCATGGTCTCTTCGTCAATATCTATTGCGAACATGCTGGAAAATACTGATAGCATAACTATCATGTAGATAACCAGGGCAAACATTCCCACACTCATGCCAGTTCTGAATTTTTTCGTCAGGGGATAGGAAACAGCAGTCTCAATTGTTGGTCTCCACTTTCTCACGCGGCCAAAAGAGCCAGTTATGAGCCTTATAACAGGTCCAGAATTGTACATAATCAGCATAACCATGCTAAGAACAATCATAACGCCAGACACAATAAACAGAATGTCCATGCTATCATTGTTTCCTTCTATGAAGTAGGTTTTTATTGCTATGTATGTGAACAAGAATACACCCAGACTTGCTCCGGTTATTGTCAGCCGGTCGCCAATCCAGCGCCACAGAACCATTCCAATTCCAACAATCATTCCAGATGGAACAATAACCTGGACCAGAATATCATCTGGCCATTGCATGTATATTGCTACAGATACAACAGTCAGCAAAGCTCCCAATAAAAGCGGGATAATGCTTTTTTTATCCTTGACTGGCTCTTCAATTCCGCGTATTGCTCTGATGATATTTAGCTTGCTGATTTTCCAGCTTGTGAACAGAATTGTGCCAAATGTGAGTATGAATCCCAGGCTGAAAGCGCTGACCAGGCTGAACCATTGGACCTTGAATGGCAGGTTAAAATCAATTCCAACATCAATGAAATTGTTCACCATCCAGATAAGTCCCATTCCTACGATTACACCAACCAAAGTTCCCAATGCGCTGGCTACACCTCCATATGCCAGTCCTTCAAACAAGAAGGATTGCATGAGATGTTTTCGTTTCATTCCAACTGCTCTGGCCATTCCGAGTTCTGACTTTCGTTCTTCAGCCAGCATGGTAAAAATGTTTATGATAAGAATAACACCAGCAATTATTGCGAAGCTGCCAAATATTGTCAGGAACATTGAAATGAGGTCATTGAACGCCTTTGCGGTTTTCAGGTTATTCTGTTTGGTTGCATCCACGTCCATTATGCTGGAATACTCATAATCTACTGTGACTATGGAACCCATCTGAAGGGGTGCAAAGAGCATAACCGTTGAGTTTTGCGTGTCATAGATATATGCTGCTTCGGGAACTATTGTTCCATTGATGCTGAGTGTGAGGGTTTCATGATCCATGTTTAATTGGTCTATGAACGAAATATAGGTATTGTTCATGCCAGGAATAGGTGACATGGCCAGTGCTTTAGTTTCCTGAAACACAAGTCCGTCCAGTGCACTTTCAAGGGCTATTTGTACCTCCTCGCTGTTTTCAGCACCGCCTTCAATATCTCCATTATTTGAAATCTTGATATGTGTCAGCATATTTGGTTCAAGAAACATGTTCTGTGCTGTGTCAATGTTCACAAACATATTGTATGTATCAAATCCCATTCCCGGGCTTGGGTTGAATAAGGTCTTGCCAGTATTATCCAGAATATATTTGACTGTCAATGTCTTGGATGCAATATCTCCGAAATAGGCATTACCGATTGTATATGTGAGAATAATAACGTCCCCTTCACCAGCTCCGAGTGTTTCAGCCAGTTCCTGGTTTATCATAGTGTCATTTTCTCCCAGGTCATTTCCAGAGATTCCACTACCGTCCATAAGCATAAATTCTCCGAAATCTGCATCTTCCACTGAGTCGAAACCTATGAGATTTGCAGAAGGTTCAAATTGATTAGTAGTAGAATGCCGCACAGTCACACCTTGTGCATAAAGCGGTGCCATACCATCGGTAAGTTCACCAATGGCTGCATTATTGTCTAATGTTGTGAAAAATGAGTCATCGAAGGTTGTGCCGCCGTCGCCGGTGATAACCATATCAATCTCTCCAAGGGTTTCATAGGTTTCTTCCACAATGAAGTATTCAATTGAATCGCCAACAACCATTGACGCACAAATAATAGAGGTTCCCACAAGTAAGCCAGCAATGGAAATTATCGCATGACCCTTGTGCCGATAGAAGTTCCTGAAACCAAGCTTTGCTATGACCTTGTTGAACAGGCCCAGAACGAGCATGAAAACAATAAGGCCCAAAGCAATGAGTGGCAGGATTAGTTCAGAAGTTTCCATTTATTCACCTACCTTTCAGGAATTTCCTCGCGGACAAATTTTCCAGACCTCATAAACAGAATCTTATCAGCGCGCTTGCCAATCTCTGGGTTGTGTGTCACAATAACAAAAGTGGCATTTGTTTCCCGCCTCATCTTCTCAACCAGGTCCATGATACTGTTTGCAGTTTCATCGTCCAAATCACCAGTTAATTCGTCGCCCCAGACAATTGCTGGCTGACTGATTAAAGCCCTGGCAATGGTAGTTCGCTGACGTTCTCCACCAGATAATGCGCCTGGCTTGCTGTCCATAACTTTCTCCAGGCCAACAATTTTCATAATTTCAATGGCCCTTTTTCTGGCCTCCTTTGCATGAATGCCAGATACCAGCAATGGCATCTCAACATTTTCAACAGCTGAAAGAACTGGTAGAAGATTGTAAAATTGAAATATAAAGCCCATGCGCTGTGCCCTGTGTTCTGTTTTTTTGTTATCTGTCATCTGGCTTAAGTCTGTGCCCTCTATCTTCACAGTTCCGGAAGAAACATCATCCAGGCCGGAAAGCAGGTTCAGAAGTGTAGTCTTGCCGCAGCCGGAAGGTCCCATGATTGCAATCATATCTCCCTTTCGAACTGTGAGATTAACTCCCCTCAATGCATTCACTTCTACCGTGCCAGTTTTGTAGGTCTTGTATACGTCTGTGGCTTCTACCATTATATTATTATCACTCATTATTTCACATTCCTTAAAGATTGTTGAATATCATTCTAATAGCGTTCAATCCGTCGTCGAAATTTTCATTTAATTGATTAATCCGATCCTTGCCTTTCTTTGTTATTGAATAAATCTTTCTCAGGTCTTTCACCTTTATGCCGATCAGGCCGGACGTGTGAAGGTTCATCAGGGCAGGATACATCGAACCGGAACTGGGCTTCCAGCCGCTGACCTTCTCTATCCTGGCCATCATTGCATAGCCATGCATGCTCTCCCTATCCAGCATCTTCAGGATGAAGAACTTTAGTAGGCCACGACGAAAGTCTTTTGTTATCTCTCTGGAAAGTATATCGGAGTTCGACATATCGAAACCCGACATAGCAGATACCAATATAAAGATTTTGTTCAATGAATCAATCAAAAACAAAAGGGAAAGGTAACGCT
>JAGLQM010000054.1 GCA_023136815.1 Thermoplasmata archaeon | reverse complement strand
AAACGCGCTTCCTGTCATGCTAGGGGCAGATTTCTGCGTTTACGGCCCAATTCGGAATGCTGGCACAGTGTTCCCATTCGTGGCAATGATAGACAAGTTCGTGGCCGAAGGTGCTGAGGATTATTTCGGCGTGGCACAGTCGGATAATCATCCAAGGAGGAAATTGGAGTGAACTTTCCACCACTGACAACTACTGTGGTAGGCAGTTATCCTGCAAGTCCTGAAGTTCAATCTCTTTTCAATTACTGCAAGACAGGCCAGGATCCTTATGCAGAAAGTATTAAAGAAGCAGTTGAGGCTCAGATTTCAGCCGGAATCGACATTATCTCCGATGGCCAGACCAGAAATGATATGATAAAATTATATGCAACAAAACTGGGGGGCATTCGCATGCGTCAGAAGCCAGTTGTCATTGGTGAATTGGAACACAGGAAGCCAATAACCCTGGAGGACCAGAAACTGGCCAAAGAGATTATGGGTGACCGGGCAATGCTCAAGGGTATTATCACAGGACCTTTCACAATGGCAATGTCCTGCCAGGATGACTATTATAGCAGCCAGGAAAAGTTGGCCATGAATTTTGCTGAAGCCCTGAACGCCGAGGCCAGGGCACTTTCCGGCATTGTTGATATTCTTCAGATAGACGAACCATTTTTTTCTGTGGAATATCCGGATTATGCCAGTGACCTGATTACCACTATTTTTGCAGGGGTGAAAATACCCAAAGCCCTCCATGTCTGTGGTGATGTGAGTGATATATTTCAAGAACTCGTGGAACTGAATGTAGATATTCTTGACCATGAGTTTGCTGCACATTCCAGACTACTGAATATTGTGGCTGATGTGGATTTCTCCCAGACAATAGGATTTGGCTGCGTCCGTTCGGATATTAATATTGCAGAAAAGGAGCCAGAGATATCAGAAAGAGTTAAAAGGGGGATTGACTCTATTGGCAAACATAAGATGATGCTGGACCCGGATTGCGGCCTGCGTCATTTGACCTCTGAAGTGGCAAAAGAGAAGCTTCAGAATATGGTAAAGGCGAGGGATAATCATGAAAGTTGAGACAATCGAGGCAACAAAACACAAGCGAATGACCAAGGATCCACATGGATTTTTCGTCATTTTCCTGGACCAGGACCGCAGCGAGATAGTGGTTGAGTTCTATGAATCTGTAATTAAAGACGAGAAGAGCAAGAAAAAAGTGGGAACCGGGAAGCTTGGGCTGGTTGTCTGCGGAACCAATGCTGAAGCACTGTGCCACACTATCTCCAGGGAAGATTTGGTTACACGTTTTGACCATGCCAGTTATTTGGGAAGAGAGTTGCAAAAGGCTGAGGTTGCCCTTAGACACGGCCTGAAATATGAACAGGATAATGAAGTGGTTATGAGAAAATCTTGAAAAAAGTGATAGTCACTTTTTTTAACTGATATGGCAGCCAGTTCAGACAATCAATATTTCAAAAATTAATGCATTGGTAAAGTTAGATTTAACAATATAAGATTATAATTCCAATCGGCGTTGCCCTTAAATCCTATTTTTGATACTTTGTGCATAAATCACAGTCAAAAATAGAGGAATCTGTGATTCTTCTGTTTAGCCTTTGGGAGCCCTCACTGGAAAAAGAGACTTCTTCCCTTTTGTGTAAGTACCAAAATTTTTTTGTTACCCTTTGTCAATTCCATAATATATCCATTAGCAATAAGGCTTCTGACACGTTTTCTGAAAGTTGGTTTACTTATACCCAATTCCGCGCCAATCTCGGAGAATGAGGGTTTTATACCCGAGTTATTCTTCTTGTAAATGATATCAATAATTTCGAACAGGTCCTCACTGGGTCGAGAGATATGCCTTTTCTCAATCTCGTTCATCTCCTTCAGTATGAGATTTAATTCCACCTCGCTAATGGTTGATGGATCAATGGATAGGATAACAACCTGCTCTTTCAGGTACACAATATCTCTGAGGCCGTAAAGGAAGGACAGTGTCTCCCTGAACCCATGCTTGAATATCAGATAATCCAGCCTGTCAATCAGTACTACGCTTTTTCCCTGTTGCTCGTTTATTCTGGAGATGAGGTTGTCAAAAAGAGATTTCTCTTCATCTATTTTCTGACCGAGCCAGACATGTTCAAATGGCCCTATCGCAGAGTTATGAAAGTCCTCCTTAGGAGATCTGGAAATTATGATGCCGGAATAATCAATGTCTATCAGATCCTTGAATGCTTCTATTGATATGTCTGGCCTGAATTCCTTGACCAGATATGTTCTTCCGTCTTCAAGCAGGAATCTCATCTTCTTTCGTTTTACCTCGTCCTCATCAAGTTTTCTGGTTGTGATATCTGTGGTGATGATAAACACGTTGGTATTGGCAGCTTCCTTGTTGGTTGAAGTTCTGGTACGAACATAGCGTTTTCCCCCATCTTTCTGTTCTATCCAGAACTCTAATTCCCCCAGAATCACGTCGGTTTTTTTTGCATTTTTTATTATCTGGCGCATTTGTTCTCTATCCTCCTGGATTATGAGATCCAGAACAGACATTTCCTTCAGTTCCTCCATGGAATAGCCATATATTTCACAGGCTCTTTCATTGATGAAAACCACATTTCCGTTCTCGATGATAGTCAATCCATCATGGATATTCTCGGCCATTCTCCTGAAACGCCCTTCGCTCTGGGTGAGCGCATCAATGCTCTGTGAACGCATATATGCGATTGTTGCCTGATGAGCCAGAATTTCCATTTTGGACAAATCGTCTTTATTAAATGTTCTATTCTCTGCTATTACATTTATAATACCGACAAGCTGCCCCTCTACTATCATTGGCTCTGCAATTACGGACTGGAGATGATCCGTTTGAGTTCCAGTACCTGGAATGTGTCCCCTGATGTTCTTCTTATCCTCATCATAATTCACATATGCACCTTTCTTCTTTTTTGCCACGATGCCAGTTAGCCCTTCGCCAGGCTTCACCTTATACTTCATAAGCTTCTCCTTATCTTCTTCCACATTGGTGTAGTAGGGATCAAGTGTCTGCATAAATTCGTCCCAAAGATATATTGTGGAAAATTCACCATTGAGCATTATCCTGGCCTGTTCTGCAATGACTGAAATGACCTCATCCAGATCAGTGGAATCAGCAAGAGCGATTGTGCTTTCATAGAGGCTTCTGTAAATCCTCTCGGAGGATATCAGAGCCTCTCTTGCTTTATTGCGTTCTGTAATGTCTTCTATGTGTGCCACCATTCCTATTTGTTTTTCATCGGCATCTCTTAGCGGAACTATGTTAAGACTAACTATGCTTTTCTTCCCACATCCACATAAGGGTCTGTATACAATGCTCTCTACTTTGATTATCTTACCTTCATCAAGGCACTGGCCTAATATCTCAGAAAAACCCTGTTCAACAAAGTTTTCAAGATTAAGCACATTGAATTCCTTGATATTTTCCTCATCGAAATTTCCCAGCATTTCTAGGAGAGAATGGTTAGCCGTAAGAATATTGCCCCTCATGTCTGTGGCTAGAATTCCCACTGGCGAGTTGTCAATGACATTCTTGCTGAAGTCCTTCAATTTGAGAATTTCTCTTTCTGCAAGCTTTCTTTCTGTGATATCCATTATTATGGCCATTATACCCTCTGGTTCACCACCGTTATCATAAATTATCGAGCCGACTATCTCCAACCAGCGCAGATTGCCCTTTGATGTTCTTGCTTGAATCTCAAATGCCCCAACATCTATTCCTTCCAGTCCTCGTTCTATATTTTCACGAATTTGGTCCAAATAATCCTTTTCAATATAGGCACCAGCATTAGTTTTCAAGATCATGTTCATATCGGCTTCAAACAGTTCAGTGAAAGCTAAGTTCGCGTACTCTATGTTCATGTCAATGTCAAGAATGATTACAGCATTTATCGAAGTTTCTACTGCTTGAATGAGCCGTCTAACCTCTTTCTCCGCTTTCACAAGTTGGCCGGTCCTATCTTCCACCAGGTCTTCCAGATGCTCTTTGTGCACTTCCAACTGGGCCTCTACATTCTTTTGAAGAGAGATATCAACAAAGCTGTCCAGTATGTATTTCTTATCTCCCAGTTTGAATGTTGTGGCAGCTTTCTGGATAGGTAATTCCTTGCCATTTGCAGTGAGCAAAATCCTTTCCATTGCATCAGCTTTCTGACCACGATCAAGAATAGGGCATTTTCCAACCTCTGAAGGGCAGATGAATTCGTGACAGATTCTTCCAATAACCTTTTTCTTTGAAGCTCCAATCATCTCCAATGCTTTGTTGTTGATATCAACTATTTCTCTTGTTTCTGTGTCAATAATAACAATTCCTGTCTGGATACAGTCCCAGATGCTTCGAAGCCTTGCTTCACTTTCAGCGAGAGCAAGTTCAATACCCTTTTGCTCTGTAATGTCCCTTACCGTTGCCTGGAGAACCTGTTCCCCATCAAATGGAAACACTGTGAGCCAAACTGTAGCAGGAAAATCTTCGCCATTGCTTCGTCTGTGAATCCATTCGAACTTGTTGACCCCCTTTTTAAAGGCCTCGGCAATTCGTTTGTCTGCCTCTATTCTTGAACTTTTGCCATTTGCCTGCTTGGGAGGTGAAATCTCAAAAGGATAAGCCCTGGTGAATTCTTTCTTGGTCATGCCAAACATCTTGAGAGTTGCTTCATTACAGTCCAAAAAGTTATCTTTACCAAGAGCAATTATGGCATCACTTGAGGACTCAAAAAGAATCTTATATTGTTCCTGACAATCATCTAAATTAATTTTATTTATTTTTTTCTTCTTTTCACTTGTTTTCTTTTTTTGCATAAGTTTTCAACTTCCCCACGTTTTCACTACTTTTCACATGATGTAACATGTGGGATAAATACCTTGTGATTAGGAAGGCGTTGCCCCTGGAAATAGATAGAAGCAAAAATGAGATTGAAAATTCAGGGATGCTTATGCTTTGAGCCTGAAGCCATTTAACTTAAATTTGACCGTTAAACCATAATTATGTTTGTAAAACTTGGGCTATATATTTAGCGTGGTTGACCCTCATTCTACGTGAGAACAAACGATACATTAATTATTTTTCACTAATTTTCACAAGATTTTTCACTACAGTGATATACTGTGAAAGCCAATGTAGTGTAAAGATATGAAAAAGGTGTATACATTGGTAAAACTTGTAACCGTATTGGAAAGACAGGTCTGCATTAAATGCAAAGGTACAGGAGTACTGGCTGATGGACAGGTCTGCGATAATTGTAATAGTTCCGGCACGTTGGAAGTTGAGGTGATGAGGTAAAGTTCAAATAGGAACATTACATCTCCAGATTAAGAAAGTATTTCACAAGATATTTCTTGATCCAGATATATGATGAAAAATCATATTGTACGTAAGGATGGCGAGTAAAATGATGTACCGAAATAATCAAGAACACCATCAGCCCCCTGATGAGCAGGATATTCATATCCTGAGAAAGTGGCTAAAAGGTGAGGCCGAAAACAAAAGCCTGAGGATATGGCTTAACACACTCTACAATTACTAGCTTCTATTCATTCGCTAACGATAAACTCTTCCCCACTTGGGC
>JAGLQM010000053.1 GCA_023136815.1 Thermoplasmata archaeon | reverse complement strand
TCCGGTCTGGACTGCCTTGAACGGCCTGCCATTTTGCATTCCGCCGCCTATCTCGTAGATTATATCCTTCATCTTGGTTCCCATGGGTATCTCCACAAGGCCTGGCCTCTCTATTTTACCTACAAGAGAGAATACCTTTGTAGCCTTGCTGCCCTCGGTTCCTATGCTACTGAACCACTTGGCACCCTTTTCGAATACCATGGCAATATTGGCCCATGTCTCTACATTGTTGACATTGGTGGGTTTCCCATAAAGTCCTTTTGCCGCTGGATATGGTGGCCTTGGCTTTGGCTCTCCCCTCTTGCCTTCGATGGATGCTATCAATGCGGTCTCCTCACCACATACAAATGCTCCGGCACCTTCCATTATCTTCAATTCGAAAGAGAAATCAGAGTTCATTATGTTCTCGCCAAGAAGGTTGTAATCTTCGGCCTGGGCGATGGCTGTCTCCAATCTTTTTATTGCCAATGGATACTCGGCTCTGACATACAGATAACCAATGGAAGCACCCATTGCATAGGCTCCTATTATCATACCCTCAATTACACTGTGAGGATCACCTTCCAGAACCGCACGGTCCATGTATGCACCAGGGTCACCCTCATCTGCATTACAAATTAGGTATTTTTGATCTGCCTGATTATCATGGGCAAATTGCCATTTCATACCAGTAGAGGCTCCTGCACCTCCTCTTCCTCTGAGTCCTGATTCCTTGACCTCATCTATAACTCCATTTGGTTTCAGGTCATGTAGCACCTTAAATGCGGAGTAGTATCCTCCTCTAGCCACGTATTCCTCAATCGATTCTGGGTTAATCACACCACAGTTTCTCAGGACAATTCTCAATTGTCTAGCCATGAAAGGGAGATCCTTGTAGCTTGGAATTCCTTCATATTGCCAGTTATATGCTATCCGGCCCTTCTCACACTCTGAAAGTTCTTCAGTCAGTTGGGCAAGAGCATATTCCTTCACAGGGTTTCCATTCATAAGATGTTCGTCAATTATACGCTTCATCTTGCTGGCATCAACATTGTGATATGTCACACGGGGTTTGCCAGGAAGTTTAATGTCCACCAGAGGTTCTGCATGACACATACCTATACATCCTACAGAGAAAATATCCGTGGGCATTCCAGTCTCCTGCAAATATGCCATGTACTCTTTTGTGAATTCCACCAGTTTATTACCACCTGCGGCAATTCCACAGGTTCCCAGACCAAATATTATCTGGGACTGGCTGGACTCCAGAGCCCGCATTCCAATAGCTGCCATTTCGTCCAAATCCTTGATTACATTAACAGTCATGTGATCACCTATTCAAATTTCTCCAGTATACTGTCAATCTGGGACGATCTTACTCTACCAAAAGTCTCGTCATCAATCATTATTACCGGAGCAAGGCCACAGCATCCCAGACAGCGAACAGATTTGAGAGAAAATCTACCATCCTTGGTTGTGCCATTGACCTTGATTCCCAAATTCCCCTGTATCTTCTCCAGTATTCTCTTGCTTCCTTTCACATGGCAACCTGTTCCCATGCACACAGAGATAGTGTGCCGGCCAGGAGGGCTCAGGTTGAACTGAGCATAGAATGTTGCTATTCCATAAATGTCACTGTAGCTGGTCCCGATGCTCTTGGCCAGATACCTCATGTGCTCATCCCTGAGGGAGTTATATTCCTTCTGGATAAGTTGGAGAAGAAGGAGCTTCTGGTGCTTGGTATCCTCCACACTATCAATTATCATATCTAGCATTCTTTTTTCTTCCCATGATAACTCTTTAGGTTTTGTACCGCTCATCAGTTCACCCCCCTGAGCTTCTTGACCCAGTCAATTCTATTTTGGATAGTTAATTCATCAATGGTCGATCTATTTCCACCACCGCTGACACAACGCATAAGGCATGGATAAACATCCACTGGTTCTGAATATGTTTCCAGTTTTTCTAGGAAATCATGTGTTATTGAAACAGATGATCTAGGATGTTCTCCAGGGATACCTGGGTGCTGAAATTCATTATGGACTAATTCACCATCATAAGTGCCTTTCTCAGGTTCAGCAAATTCCACATCCGTGCCCATCTGCTTGAACAATTCATCCAGATTATCAGAGGATAGTATAAATGCCAGTCCCTCAACACCTTTGAGAGCAGTACATGGTGTAAGAAGTGAGATACTTGCACTCTTTCCCATATCATCAACAAGAAGCTTCCATGGGGAATTTTCATCACATATCTCGAGAGAGTGAGGGTGCTTCTGTGTGACATAAAGCTGTGCCGACAGGCACCAGCTAGACATCATGGAAGAGTCAACCTTTGTGCTGGAATCTTGCTTGAGTGAATCTGCCAGATATTTATCATACTGGACAACTTTCGAGAAACCTATTTCTTTCAAGGAGGCCACTATCATCTTCTCTGCTTCTGCAGGTTCCATGGTGGAGAGTATTGGATGCGCCTCTACATAGGAGGCCAGGGAAATAGAGTCCAGAGCTATCACATGGTTGGAACCATCATTCAATCGTTGGATCATTTCATTTACTTTTAAGTCAGTATCCAGAGCACCAACCGGGCAGAAAGATACGCATTGACCACATCTAATGCAGCCATTGGCTTCGAATCCAATATTCTGGGGTGTGGAAATTATTGCCACATTTCCCTTTTCAACAACACCCAGTGCATCTACACCCAGGACATCCTGGCAGATATTTGAGCAACGACGACAAAGAATACATTTATTCGGATTATATTTTACTAATGAACGGTCATCAATTTCCAGAAACTTAGATTTGATGTCAAAATCGATATCCTTATTTTTCCTGGGCGGCATTGTCATGAAACGCTTGATGTAATAGAGCACCTGTTCTTTCCTGACTGGGCAGCCGCGGATGTAGAAATCTACATCAACAATCTCGTCGAGCCTCTTGGTTGGGAATATATTGAAGAACTCATTTCCATCAATATTGGCATCTGCATAAACTTCTTTCAGATTTTCACGATCTGACCAGTCATTGCGAAGTTTGTTCATGCCACCAGTGCAAGCACAGTCTCCATAGGCAATGAGAATTTTGGCATTGGCTCTTATTTTTTTGAGGCGTTCCTCATCAATGGGACGATTTATAGAGCCCTCAATAAAGGCAATGTCATAATCATCTGAATGTTCTTTCATAACCTCCCTGAAAGAGACAATATCCACAAGATCAATTACCTCGAGAATGTCCTCTTCTAGGTTAGCTATCTGCAACTCGCAACCTTCGCAACTTGCGAAATCAAAAACGGCGATTTTCGGTTTCATTTTCAGTCCTCCTGACCCCTCACATGGCAGTATTGGAATCAGGATTGTTTTCCCCTATAAAAATCATTGTGTAAATGTCAAAAAAAAATGTGGCAATTGTCGATTTTTTTTCATTTTGGAATATACCCCTATGTTCGACTGACAAGTCTATATATATTCAATTCTATTTCAGGACATGGCGGTACAAGGACCGCTCAGTACTCAGGCCCACAAATGGCCCAGGAGGTAATGATATGTGTGAAATAGTAAGTATAAAGGAGCTTGTACCAACAATATTTGAAGCCGTTGTCAAGGCTCCTGAGATTGCTAGAAAAGCGAAAGCCGGCGAGTTCTTAATCGTCATGCCAGATGAGAAGGGTGAAAGAATCCCTCTCACAATCGCGGATTTTGACCGTGATGAAGGCACTATCACTATTGTTTTCATGACCATTGGTACTTCTACGTATAAACTAGCGGCCATGAAACCCGGCGATAAATATTTCGCATTTGTGGGTCCGCTGGGCCATGCTTCAGAGATTAAGAATCACGGAACAGTCATCATGGTTGCAGGCGGAGTAGGGACTGCACCAATTTACCCAATTGCCAGGGCACTCAAGGAAGCTGGCAACAAGGTCATATCCATCCAGGGTTCAAGGTCAAAAGAGTTGCTATTCTGGGAAGATAGACTGGCCAGTGTCAGTGATGAGCATATTATAATGACCGATGATGGTACAGCAGGAAGAAAGGGACTGGTAACAGAGCCATTGAAGGAAATTATTGAAAGAGAAGAAGTGGCTATTGTGTATGCTATTGGCCCGGTCCCAATGATGAAGTTCAGTGCTTTAACCACCAAACCATTCAAAGTTAAGACCATCGTGAGTCTGAATTCCATAATGATCGATGCCACTGGAATGTGCGGTGGCTGCAGGGTGAATATAGGCACAGAAACAAAATTCACATGTGTTGATGGGCCAGAGTTTGACGGTCATTTAGTTGACTGGGATTTGCTGACATCCAGACAAAGAACCTATGTAAAGGATGAAAAATGCTCATTTGATAAATATCTGGAAGATTCCGGGGTGATTTTGTGAGCGACAAGCCCCGAAGAAAAGAAAGAGTGCCAATGCCCGAGCAAGAACCAGATGAAAGAATAAAAAACTTTGAGGAAGTCCCACTGGGTTACACGCCTGAAATGGCAATGGAAGAGGCTGCAAGATGCGTTCAATGCAAAGTACCATCATGTGTTTGCGGCTGTCCTGTTAATGTTCATATTCCAGCCTTCATAAAACTGGTTGCAGAGGGAAAATTTGCTGAAGCAGCCAGAAAAGTAAAGGAAACAAATGCATTGCCAGCAATTTGCGGCCGAGTTTGTCCACAGGAAGTTCAATGCGAGGAACTATGTGTGTTCAATAAAATGGGAAGACCAATAGCCATTGGCAGGCTTGAGAGATTTGTTGCAGATTATGAGAGAGAAAACGACTTAATTGAGTACCCAGCACAGGTGGAAAAGAATGGCAAGAAAGTTGCCATTGTTGGAGCCGGGCCAGCAGGCCTTACTGCAGCAGGAGATTTGGAACAATATGGTTATGAAGTTACAATCTTCGAGGCATTCCACAGACCTGGTGGCGTGCTGATGTACGGTATCCCAGAGTTCAGACTTCCCAAGGACATTGTGGAAAAGGAAGTTGATTATCTTGTCCGCATGGGCGTTGAAATAAGGCTCAATGAGATTGTTGGAAAAACCGTTTCAGTTGATGAACTTCTTGAAGAGAGAGGCTATGATGCTGTTTTCATTGGTACTGGCGCAGGACTGCCAAAGTTCCTTGGAATACCCGGTGAGAACCTTGGAGGCGTATACTCGGCAAATGAATATCTTACCAGAGCCAATCTAATGAAAGCTTACAAATTCCCAGAATATGACACTCCAATTGTTAAGGGGCAGAAGGTCTGCGTAATTGGTGGTGGCAATGTGGCAATGGACGTTGCTAGAACTGCCAGAAGACTTGGTTCCGCTGTGAGCCTTGTGTACCGTCGAACCAGGAAAGAGATGCCTGCACGAGATGAAGAAATACATCATGCTGAAGAAGAAGGCATTAAACTTTGCCCACTTTCAAATCCCCTTGCAGTTCTTGAAGATTCTGACCATCATGTTCGAGCCCTGAAATGCGAGAAAATGGAACTGGGAGAGCCAGATGAGACTGGAAGAGCCAGGCCTAATCAGGTTCCAGATTCAGAATATGAAATTCCAGCCAATCTGGTCATTATGGCCATTGGCGCAGGCGCAAATCCATTACTTACAAAATCCACTCCTGGCCTGGAGCTCAACAAATGGGGCTATATCGAAGCAGACGAATGGGGCAAGACTTCCAAGGACAAAGTCTGGGCCGGCGGAGATATTGTCACAGGTATGGCAACAGTTATTGAGGCCATGGGCGCAGGTAAAAATGCAGCAATGGACATTCATGAGAAGCTAATGGGCGTGAAAAAGCCAATTGACCCAAGCCCTGATGCTCTGCCGGATGATATGGTTTGTGAAATCAAGCCAAAAAGAGCAGAGCCAACAACATAATCAATCAGACCTTTGGCCATTATGATGATTCAGAATAAACCCAGTCAACCAT
>JAGLQM010000052.1 GCA_023136815.1 Thermoplasmata archaeon | reverse complement strand
GTCTTTCTCTTTCCGCTTGTGTTCACAACCTTTGCTGCTGCCATCTTATTCACTTCCGAAATCGGCTCCCAACCATTTTGCTACTTCGCCCAGGTGAATCTTCCTGGTTGCTCCGCGGTCCAGTGCCTTGTCGATTTTTATAATGCTGGTCGTATCCATTCCTATTGGAACGCCAATGTAAACCTTGAGTTTTCTGTATGCTGTCCTGCCCTTTGGTTCCTGGTAGGGCAACATGCCCCTGATGGATCTTTTGAGCATTCTATCTGGCATACGAGGGTAATAAGGGCCTCGGCGGTTACGACCTTTAACTCCACGGTCGCGCCTCTGCTTGTAATCTTCAAGGATCGCTTCCTTGCGGCCGGTGATGACTGCTTTCTCGGCATTGAGTATTACTATCTCCTCGCCATTGAGCAAATCCTTTGCAACATGTGTGGCCAGTCTGCCCATTATATGTTCGCTAGCGTCAATCACCTTCACGAGTTCACCCCATTATCTTAATCCCACTTCCCTTTGGGTTCTGCGCAGCCAATTCAATGAAAGACATGAACTTGCCGCCTGCCTGTTCTACCTTTTTAATTGCACTATCTGATGCGGAATAGGCAGCAACATTAACTGGCTTGGAAAGATTACCAACGCCCAGTAATTTACCCGGGATAAGGATATTCTCCTTTGCCTGAGAATGTTTGTCAATACTGGCTATGTTTACCTTGGCCCAAACCCTTGCTGGTTTCTCCAGTTTCTTTGCAACGGTGCGCCAGATAGGTGCCTCGTTTTCTCTGGAAAGCCTCTTCAACTCGAATATCAATTCTTCAAGGTTTGGGTTAGTCTTTCTGCTAATCTTCAAGTCAGAACCCTCCGTGGGTGAGATACCCCCAATCTCCAGGTATATAATAAGCTTTCGTTGAGCCGATATCCCACTGGCTAAATAAGTTTTATTAAAGCTGGGAGGCATATGTAAGGATAATAAATCAGCTATAATATTCCTGTCTGAAATGTATGTAGAAAGATAATACTATATATCCCCATCCCTTGAACTGGATAAAAGGTGATAAAATGGAACTCAATGAAAAGGTTCAGGACATGAGACTCGAGAAGGGCCAGAGCATAAGTCAGGTTGTTCAACAGATGCGGGATTCTGGTGGATTCACCGCAAAGAAACTGGCTGTTGCCACAGAGATATTGGCTGACATGATTGCCAGTGAGAAATCAGTTAATTTTCTATCATTTCCGGCCTGCATAATCGCCACTGGAACCCGGGGAATCATCCGGGACATGGTCAAGGCAAAGATGTTTGATGTGATAATCACCACCTGCGGGATGCTGGATCATGATCTGGCTCGTATTCAGGAAGATTACTTTCATGGCGAGTTCGATATGGACGACGAGGCTCTTCTTGATGAGGGCGTGAATCGACTGGGCAATATCCTTGTGCCAAATGAGAGTTATGGAATTGCGCTGGAACGACTAATGACGCCGATTCTTCAGCAGCTCTGGGATGAAGGCAAACGAGAACTATCTACAAAGGAATTGGCATGGGAATTTGGCAAACGCGTTGGAACAGAGGATTCTATACTTTACTGGGCTGCGAAGAATGAAATTCCAATTTACGTACCAGGCATAACAGACGGAGCATTTGGTTATCAAGTCTGGCAGTTCGCCCAGGACCACAAGGGATTCAAGATAGACCTGCTGAAAGATGAGAAGGAACTTGCAGACATAGTTTTCACTGCCGAGAGAACTGGTGCCCTAATGATAGGCGGTGGAATCTCAAAACATCACACAATATGGTGGAATCAGTTCAGGGGTGGCCTGAACTCGGCGGTATATATTACCACGGCAGTGGAACATGACGGTAGTCTGTCAGGAGCCAGAATTCGTGAGGCCGTCTCTTGGGGGAAGGTCAAGAAGGATGCAAGATACGTGACTGTTGAGGGGGATGCAACCATCCTGCTTCCGGTAATCATGAATGCTGTTGTTGATATATTCTAATTAATGAATCTCATCTGTTTCAAAAAGGAAAACTATTATAACCAATAATGTGATGTTAGGATTGATAGTCATGAAGCGTTCTTCAATACTGGTACTGGCCATAGTAATGGTGATGATACTTGCTGTCCCATTTGTACCTATGAGTTCAGATGCCCAGATGCCATCAGACATGGTCATAATCAAGACTGACTATCAAATGTTGGGACTCTCCGAGCTTCATGGCGGTGGCCATCTAACATATGAGTTGAGAGGAAGGGCCGCTGGCGACCTGAGAAGGGCAGTATTGGCAACATATGATGGTGACTGGGCAGGAGGCACCACTGGCAGAATCGACTCCAGTGAACTGAGATTCAGTCCCAGTGAGGGATATATTGGTGATCTGGAGCAATTTCTTGAAGAATCACCTACTGATTTCTTTGCAGGATTCACAACAAGTTTTTCACCCTTGCACCAGTTTGAAGATATCAGCATTGATGCTTCTGGTTTCACAGATGTAGATGACATTGCAACCAACAATCACACGCCAGTAAGGATATTCATGTATTTCCGGGGCGGCTGTTCAAATATTCCGTACTATGACTTCAATTTGATGTCGGAAGTGTTCATTGATGCTTTATTCCATGGTGATCTGGAACCTGGCCATATTGACAGGAACGCTTACACTTACCAGTACAAACATGTGGATTACCGTGTAAGCAGCAGCAGTTTCTATGACTTTGGAATTGAAAGTGGCAGTTTCCATATAGTAAGAACCCCGGCCGGAGAAATATCTGTTTACTCTATAACCTTCCAGAATAATGGCCTGCCAATCTCTGATACTGCATCCTTTCAGCCATTCAATTTTATTGAGAACCCCCAGGTTCTTTTCGTACTGATTTTCACCTGTTCATTTATCATGTCCACAATGCCAACAAAAATGCATGCGAATTACAAGTATGGTTATCCAAGGAGATTCAGGCACAAGGCTCTGAAGATAACCTGGCTCCATGTAGCAAGCAAGCTCATGGTTCTATTATTGATACTGTTCTACTTCTTCCCGACAATGTTCGCATTCATCTCCCCGAACTTCTTCATGGGCGGCCTTTTCATATGGATTGTCAGCATTGTCTGCGCCATTGTGTTCAGCGTACTGGCCAAGGTTCTTTACGATAAGAAGGCAGCCAATATTCCCCAGGATCACCTGAGAACACCAGTCAGGAAAGTTGTACCGAAACCGGCTCCACAGCCAGTCACAGGGTCCCCTACTGGTGTTAATGTTACAGTCAATCAGCCAGAATCACAACAGCCAAGGCAGATTGCCAGACAGCCAGCAGCAGAGTCAGAAAAGCCATCAGGCCCACCATGTAAGGTCTGTGACAAGTCTATTACTGACTATGTGGATCTGTTAAAGTGTAAATGCGGTCACCTGTACCATGAGACCTGTGCTGAAGTAGCAAGGCATTGCACAAACTGTGGTGATGCCCTTGTGGAGATCGAGCCCGAAGGTCCGATCATGATGGATGTACAATGCCCGACATGCGGAGAGATGAACTCCATTGAGGAGGACATGTAAACATTGAAGGTAAAATGTGTGGCATGCGATACTATTCTGGAGGCACTGGATGAAGGCTATAATTACCTAATTGTATCGAATGAGCAAGAAACTGCCTTCGAGATGTTCGTTTCAATGCTCAAGAGCGGCAGCATTGGCCTATCCATATCAACAACCTTTCCGGATAAGTTGAAAAAAGAGTATGACATGGCCAAGGCAGAGGTTGTTTGGCTTACAGATACGTCAGTGGCAGATAAGAAGACAATCAATCCTCACCGTCTGGAATTTGAAATGATGAGAATGTATGCCAGCTTTGTCAAGAATAATTCAAAGAGTGCAATCATACTGGATGGATTCGAGTATCTTGTTGTTGAGAATGGCTTTGACAAAGTTTTCAAGTTCATCAAGAAGATTAATGATTTATCTTCGGTAAACAATGCAACCTTGTTCGTGCCAATTGGCACAGACTCACTTGAGCCCGACCAACTTGGGACTCTTAAGAAGGAGTTCGACAAGGTAATAGATATGACTGATGAGTGAAAAATTATATCATTCTGATGAATCCTAATTTTGACAAATGTAAATGCAACTTAAATGTCAAACATGGGCAATATCTAGAAAACTTCTGCTTTTGAATGAACCTCTATTCCATTGTTGGTGATATTGTAAGGCTTAATTCTACGGGAGTGATCGGCCCTTCTCATCTTGACGATTCTAACCGATAGTTGAATGTCCGAACCATCGGAAGTTTCGTTGTACCGCAGTAAAATAACACCGTCGGCCACATATTCCACCAGGCCATCTCTAGAAATATTTGGATTATCTGAACTAACCTCGGCAGTGAATAGTGCTGTTGCGTCGGAATCCTTGATATGTTTGCATAGATCGAACAGACCGGCTCTTCTATCTGAATCATTGTCAAACAGCATGCTCAGTAATGAAACAGAGTCAAAAACAACCCGTTTAACCCCATTGTTCTTGATATAGCTTGGCAACTCGCTGTTAATGCGATTGATAGTGCTCTTTGCATCCGACGGCTCCAGCTTGACAAGCGTCAGGTTTTGATTCTCCAGGTGGGGCTGAATATTCCAGCCATAGGCCAGTGCGCTCTTTGTGATGGCATCTTCATCTTCTTCCAGAGAGATAAAAATACATTTATCACCCTTTTGCAGGCCATTCCAGATATATTGAAGGGACATTGTGGATTTCCCAGTACCGCATGAACCCATGAGTGCGACTATCTGGCCCTGGGGAATTCCCCCGCCCAGCATCTCATCCAATCCTGCAACTCCAGTTGATATTTTTTCATCAGTCATATTCATTCCTCCAAGTCTAATAGCGATCCATATTAATCACAGTCATTCCCCTATTGGCTGATACCATGGTAGGAAATCTGGACAATTTTTGATTGTCCAGATATGGAAGCACACTCATGAATTTTTCCACGTACATATACCTGATTCTTTTACTGGTCCTGTGGAAATGAGACCACTCAAATATCAGCACGCCATCAACACTGTCAACCAGCATTTGCTGATATTGTTTGTCCATGATGTTTTGTGTGAGTATAATGTAAATAACGCCACCCCAATTTTTGGAGACCCGTTGGAGGCCTCTCAGCACATTCACCAGGTCTGCAATATCAATATTTTCACTCACTACAAGATCTGTGAGGGAATCAATTATTACCATGGAATTATTAGGAATCTCATCCAGATATTGAATTAATGCTTCCAGCACATTCTCTTTAGGAGTGCTGGCAAATAGAGAACCGCCATTATCTTTCCCGGTCCATGAAGATGGAACAAGGCTTTTCTTGAAATAATGGGCACTAAAATCTTTAAATTTCATCTTTCTGGACAACACATTATAGAATGGCCTGTCAAAGCTGGTGGCAATCTCCCGCATTATGTCCTGTTTTGACCTGGAGAATGTTACATAACATATTTGATCTGGCAATGCCTCAAAATCGCAGAAAGAGCCAAGCATACTTTCCCCGAGATAGGGCTTCTCCTTGACAGTTGCCAAAGTATATGCAGAAGTGTAAACGAATTCATGCTGGCCAGAACCGATATCACCAAGAAGCATTACGACGGAACCTTCAGGTATTCCTCCCTTGATTATTGCATCAAAATCCGGAACCCCGGTTGGCACTCTTCGTATATTGTATCCCATCAAATCATCCTGACTAGTGTGACTTATATAGATAACACAGGATATAATGGTTTTGGGCGAGGATTGACTTATTCAATCCAAACGAGATATAACTGGATAAATTGCATGGCATTAGGGTGAATCAAGGATTTGCCGTTTTGTCGTATTATGTGACACTGGCAGGGCCACCACCCAGAAAAGATAAGTACTTGGCTGGTATCTGGCATATAACGTAAATTTGACATTTAAGTACCCATTGTCTTTGTCAAATCTGC
This sequence comes from Thermoplasmata archaeon, assembly GCA_023136815.1. Classification (GTDB taxonomy): domain Archaea; phylum Thermoplasmatota; class Thermoplasmata; order SG8-5; family SG8-5; genus JAGLQM01. The sequence goes on along the minus strand of JAGLQM010000052.1, from coordinate 32 downwards.
GTCTCATCTAACTCGAAAACCATACCTGGTTT
>JAGLQM010000051.1 GCA_023136815.1 Thermoplasmata archaeon | reverse complement strand
AAGCGGACATGAAGGGATTCGAACCCTTGATATACAGCTTAGGAGGCTGTCGCCATATCCTAGCTAGGCCACATGTCCAAGATGGAGCAGAGTGACATCGAGGCGAGGAGGAGAACCGCAGGTTTTCCTCTGGGCCGCGAAATGTTCACATTTCGATATGTTAGCGAATGAAGTAAAAGGTGAATTAGCACATGGTAATAATAATTTCCGCAATCTAAACCTGAACAATCTCATACTTCCTGCTGCCCAGCCCAACTTCCTCACCGTAGGCAAGTTGATGAGTCCAGTCCAGGTCATTCGCCGCCCGAATATTATCAAGACCATTTTCCACACCTTCAATTATGCTGGAACCTGGATTTGCCCTGGCAGCGTTTACCATGTCTGCGCAGGCCTGGTCCAATGCTATTGGGTCCAATGATGCCAGTATTCCAATATCCGGTACAATAGGTGCATCACTCCAGCCCACACAATCACAATGGGGAGTAACATCAATAACAAAGTTGATGTATCCAACTTTTCCTTCCTTGCCCTTAATTGCACCCATGCAGTATTCAATCATCTTTTCCTGGAGCGACTGAGCTGTAGAGTCCCAACGAATTTTAATGGCCTTTGGACTGCATGTAATAAGACATTCCCCGCACCCATAGCAGGTTTCCGGGTCAATGTATGCCTTGCCGTCTGTGATGGTTATTGCGTCCTTGGGGCAATATTTTGTACATTTGCCGCAGCCTATGCACATTTCCACATCTACAACAGGATTCAAATCAGAGTGCATTTGCTGCTTGCCTGCTCTGGTTCCGAAGCCCATGCCCAGGTTCTTGATTGCACCGCCGATTCCGCCTACCATGTGGCACTTGAAATGTGATACTACCATGATGGAATTGGAGTTCACACAGGCCGATGCCAGTGTAACTTTATCAAAATGTTTGAGATTAACATCAACATCCACAGCGTCCCTTCCTGTGAGGCCATCTGCGATTATTACAGGTGCCCCGATAACAGCGGGTAAAAACCCATGCTGGATTGCCGTATTAAGATGGTCAACAGCATTTGACCTTGTACCAAAATAAAGTGTGTTTGCATCGGTAACAAATGGATTTCCACCTGCCTTTTTTACAGAATCAACAACCTTGCGGACATATATTGGATTCACGAAGGTGGTATTGCCAGTTTCTCCAAAATGGACTTTAATTGCTGTCAGGTCATTCTCTGAAATGCAATTGTTAAATCCGGCCTTTTCAAAAAGCTTCGTAACCATGCCAACCAGGTTCTCGGAATTTTTCTTGGCCTTGAAGGGTGCAAAATAAACTTTGGATGTCATTGCATGGTAATTCAATTCGTGATATAAAATTGTAATGTAATACAAATTTCTAAATAGTGTAAATTAATGCAGTGGCTATGGCACCTGGTAGAGAGAAAATCATTGAACTGACTAATGAGAATAAGATAGAAAATATTCGGCTCCAGTTGATTGATATTCAGGGCACGCCAAAGAACATTGTGATACCCCATAACCGACTCGAAGAAGTGCTGGAAGACGGCATAGCTTTTGACGCATCATCCATTATCGGATATGCAACCATTGAAGAATCAGATAGAATTGCCATGCCGATTCCCGAATCCTTTGCCATATTACCAGATACCATTGAGAGGCGGAAAACAGCCAAGATTAATTGTGATATTTACCGCCCAGACGGGAAGAGATTTCCCGGAGACCCCAAATATGTGCTTGAACGGGTTATTGAAAAGGCCGACAAAATGGGATTCAAATTCAATACTGGCCCGGAATGCGAGTTCTTTCTTTTTAAAATGCTAGATGGCAAGCCAACTACAATTCCAAATGACCGTGGGGGATACTTTGACCTTTCACCGCTAGATCTTGCCGAAGATGTACGGGGAGATATTTGTGCAACCCTGGAACTGTTGGGATTTCAGGTTTACACTTCACATCATGAAGTTGCATCAGGCCAGCATGAGATTAATTTCAATTATGCTGATGCATTGACAACTGCTGACAGAGTGGTCACGCTGAAGTATGTCTCAAAGATTATCGCTCTAAAGTATGACCTTCATGCAACTTTCATGCCAAAGCCAATATTCGAAAAGAATGGCACAGGAATGCATACCCACATGTCCCTGATGAACAATGGTCAAAATGTTTTCCATGATGAAAATGGACCGGAAGGGCTCAGCGAGACCGCCCTTCAATATATTGCTGGCCTGCTGAAATACTCCAAGGAAATGGCAGCCATATTGAACTCAAAAGTAAATTCATACAAGCGTTTAGTGCCTGGCTTTGAGGCCCCAACCTATATAGCCTGGTCAACAGAGAACCGCAGCGCACTTATCCGGATTCCAGCAAAGCGAGGCAATTCAACCCGAATTGAGCTAAGAAACCCAGACCCCGCAGGCAATCCATATCTACAATTCGCAGTAATGCTGGCAGCGGGCCTCAAAGGAATCGAAGACAAACTTGAAGCTCCAGAACCGGTGCACAAGGACATTTATGGACTTACCCAGCGAGAGAGGGCGTCTCTCCAGATAGACACCTTGCCGTCAAACCTTGGCCATGCAATATCCTTCATGGAAAAGAGCGAGTTGATTCTTGAAACTCTTGGGCCGCATATATTTGAGAATTATCTATATCTCCAGAGAAGGGAATGGGACGATTACCGGACCCAGGTCTCCCAGTGGGAGATTGACAAGTATCTTTGGAAATTATGATACTATCAATCATACAGATAGTTTTATAAATACCCTCAATATTATCCAGTTTTCCTGATAGAATAAGGAGGACATAAAATGTCTATCGAGAAAAAAGAAGTAAATGACTTCATTGAGAAGCAGGAAATTAGATGGGTTGTAGTCAATTTTATTGATCTAAATGGCGAGCACAGGAATATTTCACTGCCAAGTTCATCATTTCTAACGGGAACTGCATGGGACAGCATTGATTTTGATGGTTCATCTGTTGGATTTGCTGCAGTTGAGAAAAGTGACATGAGCCTTATTCCAGACCCAAACTCATACTGGACAGACCCCTTTTCAGATAATACGCTAAATCTACATGCCAGCATTTGCAATTCAGAGGGCGAGAAAATCGGCCCCAGAAGCGTGCTCATGAAAATAATCAAGGAATATGAGGCACTGGGACTTACGCCGCATATCTCGCCAGAAATGGAATTTTACGTTTTCGAGAACATCAAACAGGCAATCATGGAGAATGATTTCATGGGCGCAGATATGGACCTTGGCGGAAAAAATGTCATGCACTCACTCCTGGGATTCAATGATTCTTCAAAGTACCCAGTCAGGGCAAAACAGGCATATTTGACAGCCAATGTTCACGAGTCACTACGAGATTTTAGAGATAAATTATCAGATCTTCTCATAAGTGCTGGCTATCAGATACGTTATCACCATCATGAGGGCGGCCGCAGACAGCTGGAGATAGAAACTGGCTATTTCCCGGCAATGAAAGCAGCAGATTATATTGTAAATTTCAAGTATCTGGCCAAGGGACTGGGTAAGGAATGGGGCTTGCTCCCGACATTCATGCCAAAACCTTCCGCTTATGATGCTGGCAATGGCATGCACTTCCATATTATGCTGAAGAATGGTGAGAAAAACGCATTCAGCAATGATGCAGGTGAGTTAAATGAAACAGCAAAACATTTCATTGCTGGACTCATGGAGCATGCACCAGCACTTTGCAGCTTTACAAATCCAACAATAAATTCATACCGCAGGCTGATGCCTGGCTTCGAGGCCCCGGTAGTTATTGCCTGGAGCAGGGGCAATCGAACCGCACTTATCCGGGTGCCAGGCAGTGCCAAGGGCGAGAAATGCAATATCGAAATACGAAACCCGGACACAAGCGCAAACCCGTACCTTGCAGCAGCTGCAATTCTTGCTGCTGGCCTTGATGGTATCAAACGAAAACTGGAAGCCCCGCCCGAGGCAGTTGGAAATCTATATGAATGTAATGAATCACCAATGCTTCCAACAATTCTGGACGAGGCACTGGAAGCAACCTCCGAGGATGAAATCATTCTGGATGCAATAGGCAGGGATCTTTTCGAAATAATAAAAGCAAGAAAGAAGAAGGAAATATGCCAGTATCGGAAGCAGATACCGATTTTTGACTTCAATCGGTATTATGATGTTTAGTCAAGATGAGTACAATCTCCAACATTGATTGTTTTCAGGCTATTATCATCCATTTCCAGAATTAAAGAGCCATTCTCATCTATATCCTTGGCCAGGCCTTCAAATTCTTCATTTGGAGCGGTTATTTTCACCCGGCTTCCCAGAGTGTTGGAAAGCTCTCGCCATTCATCAAGTAATTCATCATACTTCCCGGCAGCCAACATCTCATTTCGATGGTTCATCTCCAGGAGAATTGCATTCTCCAGTTCCTCGATCCTGGATTTCCTTTCCCTTTCCTCGATAAGAGAAGTGGATACCTGGCTGAATTCATAACCCTCTTGAACTTTATTGTTTATGTTTATGCCAATTCCAATAATTGCCAGTTGTTTTTCACCCACATTCAGAATCTCGCCAAGAATACCGCAGGCCTTTTTACCATTAATTAAAACATCATTGGGCCATTTGACTCCTGCTTCGATATTATATTCATGCATCACGGCAGTTGCAACAGCACAGCCGGACATTAATGGAATAATACCGAATTTATTATTCTCAAAATTTTTTTCAGTCTCAAGAAGCACAGACATCCAGAGCCCGCCTTCCGGCGACTCCCAGGTTCTTGCCATTCTTCCTTTACCTTTTGTCTGAACCTTTGCCACAACCACGGTTCCTGGCTCGATTTCTTCCTGAGCCAGTTCCCGTAAAACTTCGTTTGTGGATGTTACCGTGTCATAACGAATTATCCGGTGACCGAGCTTCTGAGATATTAACATGCTATCGATTAGGATTGACTGGCAGCCACAACAGTTTCTACTGCGGCCATGGCTGCTGCAATCTTCTTGTTTCCGCCCAGAGACTTCTTCTCCTCGATGTACTTGACAACCTTGTCCATGATATTGTGGTTTGGAATATAGCTGGTATCGTATATTCCGGCTTTGAAGACTGGGTCATTCATTACAACTTCATGGAATGGAATGTTTGTCTTGACACCGCCAATCTGGAATTCCCAGAGAGCGCGCTTCATTCTCTCTATAGCCCTAGGTCGATCCTCTGCCCAGACTATGAGCTTGGCACCCATAGAATCATAGTATGGCGGGAACTTGAAACCCTGGTAGATACCAGAATCAACACGCACTCCTGGACCGGATGGTTCAGCATATCTGGAGATGGTTCCAGGGCATGGCATGAAGTTCTTTGCTGGATCCTCGAAGTTTATACGGCATTCGATTGAGTGTCCTTTAACCTTAATATCTTCCTGCTTGTATTCCAGCTCAAGTCCAGAACCTACCCGGAGCATCTCTCTGGCCAGGTCCACGCCGGTAATCATTTCGGTAACTGGGTGCTCTACCTGAAGTCTTGTGTTCATTTCCAAGAAATAATACTTACCATCCTTGTACATGAATTCACAAGTTCCAGCATTGTAGTATCCAGCAGTGTTTGCTGCAAGTTTTGCCTGCTCTCCCATTTCCATTCTGATCTCTTGAGAAATTGCCTGGCTTGGTGTCTCTTCAATAAGCTTCTGGTTTCTGCGCTGGACAGAGCATTCCCTGTCATAAACATGAATTAAATTACCATGCTTGTCGCCAATAATCTGGAATTCCACATGATGAGGCTCGTGAATGTACTGCTCAATGAACACTGCATCATCGCCGAAGCTGGATTTGGCTAATCTTCTGACCTTTTCCAGTTCCTCTTCCATGTTCTCGGAACTATCAACCTTGACAATACCAATTCCACCGCCTCCGGCACTGGCCTTCAGCATAATTGGGTATCCTATCTCATGGGCTATGTCCTTGGCTTTTTCATGATCGGTAATAGCCTCGGTAACACCGGCCACAACATTTACTCCTGCCTTTATCATGCTCTTCTTGGAATCAATCT
>JAGLQM010000050.1 GCA_023136815.1 Thermoplasmata archaeon | reverse complement strand
CAATCGTCAAGATTCAGCCAACCAAACCAATGGTTATTGAGACAGCGAAGGAATTCCCACAGTTGGGAAGGTTTGCTATCCGTGACATGGGTCAGACAGTGGCAGCAGGTGTGTGCATAGCAGTAGAAAAGAAGGAGATGTAATATCTCCTTCACTTTTCTTATTTTTTAACCTAGGGGGCAAAAATATGGCAGATCAGAAAGCACGGATATCTCTCTCAGGCACAGACCCAAAGAAAGTGGACAGTGTCTGCCAGCAGATAAAGAACATATCAGAGAGAACTGGAGTAGCAATGAGCGGCCCTATTCCGCTCCCTACCAAACGTTTGGTTGTTCCTTGTAGAAAATCACCTGATGGAGAAGGAACAGAGACCTGGGAACGCTGGGAGATGAGAATTCACAAGAGGCTCATTGACCTGGATGCTGATGAACGAGCTCTGCGCTCGCTCATGAGAATCAATGTTCCTGATGGTGTGAACATCGAGATTATTTTGAGGAATTAGGTTTAGATTTCATAACCTAATTTGAAACTTATAGCTAGCCGGAAGGCTCGTCTGGGCAGTTGAACTGCGAAGGAGGTGTATGGCCAATCTGTATGCCGGTGGCGATCACCTCCCCGCCATAATCTCTTTGTTACCATATTGCTGGTTACGAGATTACGGAATCTTTGATTGCGATGCTGAGAGATTGTTCAATCATGGCAAATGCTCTAATTTGTAATATTCAGCCACGCATTCACCGATTGCTGAGAAAACGCTGTGAGCAGTACGGCATTGGATTTAGCAAATATTTGATGTCATGCCGTGGTCGAACGCCTGCAACAAAATACCGGTTGCGTTCAACGATTTTATGGAAACTCCGACAGATTTCCATTTCTTGACCCAATTAGAATACCGATGGCGGGGGATGTGGTTGGCCAGGCTGGTGTTGGATTCCTTACCCTGAAACTGTTGGGGGTGTTTTCCTGGTCAGGATGCCGGGGGTGAACACCTCCCCGGGCTTACACCCGGGGCATCCAAAGTTTGAGAACGGAATCCTGTCAACTCTCCCGATTTAAATTATCGGGAGGTACAACCCCGCCCTACGCTACGCTCGACAAAAAGCAAGCTTTTAGTCTCCCTCTTAAATCAGAGATTTGAACGCTACAGACGGGGCATGATGGATTAAGCCTCCGAGTCCAGCGGCCTGGTGTATGAAGTTGTTGAAGAAGCTCAGGTACTAATTTTAATATTATGAATTTCTTATTCATTTGATTTATGTGTCAAAACAAGAAGAATTCAAAATAAATGATGAAAAAAAACTTTTTAAGTATGTTATAGAGGCATCTAGTTTATTGGGAGAAAAAAATAGTCTTGGGGGGCCAGACATATATCATTTCGATAAATTGATTTATCTTGTATCAGATTATATCCACCTTATAAAATATCCAATTAACGATTCAAAAAAAGGATCAATTGTCAGGAATTCAATATATAGATTTAAGGGCTATTCAAAAAAAACTTTACCCTATTATAAAAAAGCACTGACTCATGAAATAAAACGTATAGAAAAAATAGAGCCAAAAGAATATTCTATCGTAGTTCCATTTCCAATAAAAGGAAAAACCATCAAAAAACGACACTTTATTATTGATGGGGGAAAAATATTTGTGAAATCAAGAAAAACAATTGAAAATGAATTTCAAGTTTATAAATTAGTTAAAGAAACGTTGGTTAGTCCCAAAGAAGTATCAAAAATCAATCACAATTACACTTATCTGGTTGGAAATTATATAGACAAAGACGAACATGACGCAGTAAATAAATTCATGAATAAAGTTGAGTTATTTAGGGCAGTGCTAAACTTTAATTCCATGTGGTTTAAGCATAAGGGAATTTTTCAAAGCCAACCTATTTATGAACCCTTATCAAAAGTACCCCCAGAAAGGATTGTTTTTGCATTTAATAAGAAAGAAGATGTTAGAAAAATATACTGGAATCCTGACACTGACTGGACTTATCCTGTACCCTATAAAAAGGTGGATGATGCATTTGCTATAATAAATCAAATTGATAAAATTAAATCAGACGAGATAAGAGAGCTGGTTTGGGGAGCAATAAGCTTATACCAGATGGCTCTGGATATGTGCTCAAGAGCTCATGGATTTCTCCACTTATGGCAAATATTAGAACTGATTTCATTATCAAATGATGAAGATAAACCTCTAACTGATGATAAGATAATAAAAAGAATAAAATCGATTATGCCTCAAGATAATGATATTCACAAAGATATTCTTAATCCATTTATGAAAAAGAGAAATTACCTTGTACATACTGGAGAAACTTCATATTTTAGGCTTGAAGAAGTAATGTGGCTAAAAAATACTTGTGACAATGCTATTAACTTTTTGATATGTAATGGTAATGTTTTCAAAGATAAACAACACCTTAAAGAATTTTATATCCAATGTAACAACTCTGATAAAGAACTATCACGAAGAAAAAAAGTAATTAACCTCATTATCAAAGAACGTAATGATAGAAATTGAACCCGCAACCTCGTACGGGCAAGACAATCATGCCTCACCTGTGAGGGGGGCATGTGGTGCCTGAACAATTATTCAATATGTGTTGCCTTTTTTCTATTACACTTCTCACAAAGCAATTGAATGTTTCTCTCAGTATTAGAACCGCCTTTAGATATCGGAATTATATGGTCATATTCCAATTTCTCTTTGGATTCGCATTCTACACATTTTCCTCCATCTCTGCGCCATACTGCCATCTTTACATTTGAAGGAATATGTCTATCAGGCGTTTCCTTTTCTTCGCCTTCTACCTCAAGTGGGATAAAATCTGGTTCCATTACTATGCGTAGTGTATCAATCATGTATTCAATTTCGTTTAAGAATCTTGGATTCATGCCCCAGTGTTTCTTCCGATATCCGAGTTTTTTGAGATTGTCAGAAACTATACTATTTACAGTAGAATAACTACCGCCTGCGTATCCGGGATCGTCTTTAACACATTCATATGTTCCCTCTAATTCTTTATGTTTCAGTTGTTTAAAACGCCCCGATTCAAAGTGTTTGAGGACGTGCTGATTATTGTATACTGTATTGAAAAGGATGTGCAATGAACTATGAATTTCTAAGATTACAATTAATTGTTCTTGATAAAGAATTAATCCCCTCATTTCTTTACCATTTTTATTAATTCCTCAACATCATAATCTATTATTTTTAGTGTCTTTTTGTATTCTTCTTCATATCTATCTATCAACGTTGCCTTTTTTTCTTCTCCTGATACTGGTCCAGTATTATTTGATATCATGTTTATCTCTCCTTCATTTGTAATGTCATTCATCTATATTATATTTCATTCAATGTATCATTGGAAATCAAAATTATCAAATTGCTCCGGATTTTAAAAAATTGAACTCGCTACCTCGTACGGCCAGCCCATTCATGCCCCGTCTAAAGCGAAGCGGCGGGCGGGGTTGTAACGCCGAATTATTTAAATTCGGCTGGGTGACGGACAAATATCTCAATCCCTTAAACCCTGGCTGTAAGGCCAGGGATGTGAGGCTTCACAAATATCCCCTGGCCTCTTATCTCATAGAAAGCTATGCTTCAAGCTTGCGTTCGCCACTGGCATTCAACACGACAATCAACCTTCTCGGCACATAACCATCTTAATCACTTTCACCCACCCCCCATAATCCTTTAAGAACCCTAACTTCCATAGTCTCATTGAGGAATAGATTATGGACGAGGAAAAGGCACTTGTAACATTCAGGGGCAATGAGATTCGGAGGAGATGGTTCAATGATGAATGGTGGTTCGTTGCTATTGATATAATTGAGACCCTAACAGACTCAAAAGACCCGGCTGGATATCTTAAAGACATGCGCAGACGTGACGAAGGTTTCAAAGAAGGGTGGGGGCAAATTGCCACCCCCCTTGAAATCCCAACAAAAGGCGGACCCCAGAGATTGAATTGTATTTCTACAAAAGGGGCATTCAGGTTAATCCAGTCAATTCCTTCTCCAAAGGCAGAACCCTTCAAACAATGGCTAGCACAGGTTGGTTATGAGCGGGTGGAAGAAATCCAGAATCCGGAACTTGCCCAAAAGCGTATGAAGGAACTGTATCGAGCAAAGGGATACTCTGATGACTGGATTGAAAAAAGAGTTAGAGGAATAGCCATAAGAGATGAACTCACCGAAGAATGGCAGAACCGGGGTGTGGAAAACCCAAAAGAATATTCTATTTTGACAGCCGAGATTTCGAAGGCCACTTTTGGATTAACTCCCAATGAGTACAGGCGATTGAAAGGATTAAAAAAGGAAAACCTTAGAGATCACATGGATGATTTGGAACTGATATTCTCCATGCTGGGTGAAAGGGTTACAACCGAGATTACCAGGAATAAGGATTCACAGGGTTATGATGAGTGCGAGGATGCGGCAAAGGAAGGGGGCCAGGTGGCAGGAAATGCAAGAAAAGATGCAGAAAGTAAAATCGGCAGAAGCATAGTTTCTGAGGATAATTTCCTTCTGGAACCTGAAATGAAGGCAAAGAAATTATCAAAAAAGAAGAAATAGCCCAAAAATGGCTCAAAATTCGAATCCTGAATCCAATTCAAGAGCGATAGCCTTGGCCTGTCCAGCTTTCTTTTCATCACCTTTTAGAAGGTAAGTCTTGGCCTTTCCTGCCCAGGCCCATACATAGTCCGGGTCAATGCCGATTGCAGTGTCAAAACATTCTATTGCATCATCCAGTTCTTTATTGCCAATATGAGCCATGCCCTTTCCGTACCAGACAGATTGATTATGTGCGTCTTTACCCAGGCATTTTTTGTAACTTTCAATGGCATCTAGATAGCACTTGAATTGTAGCTCAATATCACCTTTAACCCTGAGGGCATCAGCCCCATGTTTTGAGCTGGCAAAACATGCCAAAGCGTCAGCTTCTTTCCCCATTTCAGCAAATATCTCGCCCTTGGCAATATAGATTTTATCTTCATCTTCTGATTTTTCCAGTGCTATTTCCAGCTCCAGAAGTGCCTTTTTTGGCTGTCCCTCATTTTTCAGTGCCAAGGCCTTTAGATAATATATTTCCCAGGCATCAGATCCACTGTCAATCAATTCATTAGTCCACGTCACCAATTCCTGATTATTACCCATTTTGAGAAGCAATCTGGCCTTTGTGAGCTTCTGTTTATCGGTATTCTCGCTGGTTATGATATTGCTGCAGCAAATTCCCAGCTGGTCATAGTGCTTGATTGTTTCCAGGAGCCCGGTGGCCAATTTCAGGGCATCCTTGTGCTTGGGGCGTATTGCCAGTATTTCATTGACTATTGAGAGTGCACGTTCATAACAGTAATTAGCCTCCTGGTATTTTTCCAGCTCCTTGAATATCTCTCCCCGGCGCTCCCAGGCAGAATCAAAATATGTGTTCAGCAGCAGGGAATTATTCAGGGCCTCCAATGCCTCTTCGGACTTACCCAGCCAGTGTAATACATTCCCCTTTGCCAGCCAGGAATGGTCATAGTTCGGGTTAAGATCCAGGCTCTGTTCTATATACTCCAGGCCGAATTCTAAATCTCCAAGTTTCGCCATGCCATATCCCTTTGCGTATAGGGCATAATCAAAATCTGGCTTTAGTTCAAGAGCCTTATCATGATATGGCTGGGCTTCAGCATATTTTCCCATCTTATCAAACGCATTTCCGATATTATTCCATGCTATCTCATAATCTGGGCAGACATCTATGGCTTGTTCAAAATAAGGAATTGATTTTTCCCACTGGTCAAGGTTGTAATATGCATTTCCGATATTGTTAAGCAAGACCTCGTCGAACGTATCCAGGCTCAATGTGGCTTCATAACTGACGATTGCGTCTTCCAGGCGGCCCATATTGTGCAGTGTGTATCCTTTATTGTACAGTGCCTGCTTGTAATTCGGGTCAATAATGATTGCCTGATCATAGCAGCGTATGGCTTCTTCCTGCATACCCAGCATGAACATTGCCAGTCCTCGATTGTTCCATGCTTCCCTGCTTTGGCTCAGGG
>JAGLQM010000005.1 GCA_023136815.1 Thermoplasmata archaeon | reverse complement strand
TGGAGAAGGAAACTGGCAATAGTGTTGTGAGCAATGAGAATTATCTTGAGATTCCTGAAAAGAAAAAGAGATTGAAATAACCCAACCCTTAGACCCCAACAAAATATTCCCCTCCCCGAAATCCGTACCTTCATCTCCTAACTTTGATAGTCGATGTATAAATAATCATCAAAGTTAGGAGAGACGCAGATTTGACAACGCATTTATGATAAAAATGTCAAATTTGCGGCGTAACCACCACCAACTCCTTCATTCCCCCAACAGTGTTCGTCAACACCCGGATGGTTTGTGGAGCAGGGGTTCCAGGATGAGGAAATTGAGCAGCTCAGGAGAGAGAATAAGAAGTTGAGGGCGCAGTTGGAATCAATCAAGAGGCTAAAATGAAGATGTTGCTTTACGGGATGGGGCATGAGTACTAAAGAACCAGTTCCTTCTCAACAACTTTCTTCCCCTGGATACTTACCAGAAACACCTGTCCTTCACCCTTTTCTAATATTTTCCGGTTCTCTACAAGCAACCTTTCAGCTTCGAATCTCAACTTGTTGGCCGCCTCCTGAGTGATTATCCCAATGTTGATAGTCCTGATGATTTCTTCAATTCTTGCCTCATTTTCCTTGTACCTGTCTCCGCTCAAAATATCACCGTTCCTATCAACCCTAGAATAATCATAAGTAGAATAAGAATCACAATTTTATACCAGATACTCATCTTTTTCTCTTGTTCTATTACCATTGCATGGCTAATTATTTCTTTGTCTTTCATTTTAATCTCAGTTTGTTTCTTCTTGATTTCCTTTTCTTTGTCCTTGATTTTCACCAACTTTCTATAGGCCGCATCAACTTGATACTTAAACTTCTCAGATTGGGAAATAATTTCCAGCTTATCAGGAACCGCAACCTTGCCTGCCGCAGTGGGAGTTATCTCATGAATGTCCGCAGTGTAATCGGCGATAGAAACATCTTCACGATGCCCAATTCCTGTGATTACAGGTATGGCTGAACCATAAATCGCCCTTGCCACAGACTCGTCATTGAAGGACATCAAATCCTCCAGACTTCCGCCACCTCTGCCCATAATAATCACATCCACTGGATGTATCACATTGAAGAATTCTATGCCTTCACATAATTGGTGTGCAGATTCATCTCCCTGAACGGCTGAATGATAAACATATATATCCATATTGGAAAATTTACCATGAATTGAATTTACCATATCTTTTAGAGCATCGCTTCCCTTTGAGGTTATTATGCCAATTTTATTAGGAAGGAAAGGGATTTTCTTTTTCTTTGATTCATCAAATAGACCTTCATCTTTCAGCTTTTCTTTAAGCGTTCTTAGCTTTGTGGCAAGTATTCCTTCGCCAACTGGCAGAATATTGAATGGCATTATCTGGGCCCTGCCTTGTCCCCTGTAATAATCAACCTTTCCATGAATGAGAATTTCCTTCCCATTCTCCACCAGTTCACGCTGTTTTAGGGGCATTTTAAAGACAACACATGATATCTTGGAATTCTTATCTTTCATATCGAAATACATGTAATTTTTTGACGTAACAGAGAGATTGGATACCTCTCCGAGAAGATGAATAGTCTCAAGAGTGGGATCGGATTGGAATTTGTTATATAAATAATCATTAAGGCTTGATACTGAATGAACATCAGAGATGGAGTGTTTTTCCTTCAATGTATTCAGTTTTTCCTCGTTCATTGCGAAGATTGAATGTATAGTGAGTTAAAACCTTACGCATTCAAATAACAACATACCCAACCCCTAAACCCCCTCACTGAACATGTCTCGCCTGGATGCCACAACCTTAAGGTTTGTGGATGAAAGGCGATGAATTGTTCAGTCAAAGGGCTTCCCCCCTAAAACATAGCCAGGCATCTCTAAAAATCATTGAATGACTGCTAAATTTAGCAATTAATGTCATTCGATGTCAAATGAAAGGGATGCCCCACCCTTTAGGGTTAGGGAGCCCTCACCCCAATCCCCATTCTATGCAATTAGAAACCTCAATCCACCACGAATTTCACAACTCAGCCCTGCTCACCAGGGCGCTGACACTCGGAGGTTATGCCAATGAGAATCCTGGCACACAGCCGCAAGAGGTATTGTGTACTTTGGGGGATGCTGTTCTGAAGGCGATTATTGTTGAAAAATTAATGCAAAAATATGATGATGCAGGGGACATAACCCAGAAGAAGCAAGATATCGAGAGCAGGGAAAATCTTACAGATGTGGCTAGAGATTTTCGAGTTAGGTGAGGCGCAGATTTGACAAATGTAAATGCAACTTAAATATCAAATTTGCATCATTATCGGCGATATTCAGATGTCAAACAACACCTGCACAGTATTGGTTTCCTTGTCCACATCCAACATATGGTAAGTAATTGCCTTAATATCGGTTTTCAAATGATGCCTGGTACGGTCCATTTTTTCTCCGTAAATCTTGGCCTGGAGCTTTGTGCCAGTTATCTGGACCTCAAATTTGGAAAATAGCATATCATCAACATCACAGATGAATAGTAACTCGGAAAGCCAGTCAACTAAAAGTTGCTCAAGATCATTGGCCTCGCATTCCACTCTTTTTGTTGTTAGCGGCTTAACGGAAGCAGCATCGCACATTGTGTCAAACATTGCATAGCCAGCATTTTCAAAAGCTTCGTTCATGGACTTGCCAGTTGTGCGGATGGCAATATCTGCAGTGTGGTCGATTATTTTGTATCTCTTGTGCATAGGCAGTATATGGTTTTGATGAGATAAATAATCAGCGATTGTTTCTTCCTCGCTTGATTTTCCGCTTCTCCCTGGCTGCCAGTTCTGCCTGCTTCTTCTCCTGCTCCTGGCGATTCACAATGACCCAGCTGAATACCACAATTCCAACCAGGCCAAGAACTATCAGAACATAGTAGATGGTATAATCAGGAGCATCTACCTCATTGATGCTGATACTGGCATTGTAACTGACTTCTTCATATGAGGTATTTGCCACCAGTATGGTATAATCATGGTTTAAGCTAAAATTCGGTGGAAATGTAACAGAATATGAAGTAACTGGCTCAAAAGTACTGAATTCTATATAGTAATTCAACTGGGCATTGATTATTGCTGGTGTGCCCACTTCATTAACAAGAAGAACCCGGATACTGCCATTGCCAATTACCTGAAATGAATATACCAGTTCATGCCCTTTGGGAACTTCCACCACATACTCGTTCCACATATCGCCCTGGATTAGTGTGTCTGTGCCGGAATAACCGCTGGCAGATACATTATTGATCTGGACAAGTGGAGTATCCTGGGCTCTGCTTTCGGGCATTGGCTCGAAAGCAGCACTAATTGGAATTGCCACCAATAAAAGCATGACAGTCAGTAAAATGGGGATTGCTTTCTTAATAATCAAAATCCAATCACCGCCGTAACTTTAAGACCATATTTTCGCTCACCGGTTTTTGCAATAAAAACCTTTTGGCAGCCAGTTTCCCTGGAGAATGATTTTCCAAGTTCAATTAAATCATCATAAAGGATATGGCCTTCCACAAAAAGAAGGGCAGAACTGGGTTCCCGGTCCCCCAACATTAGCCAGTCTGATTTTTTCAGCTTCTCAATGACTGCAAATACCGCATTATCCCGGTCCCATTCTGCAATATCCATGGCAAAGACTTTGCCTCCTAGTTCTTTCTTGAGTAAACGAATATCGTCCTTACCTAGATATTGAAGCATTAGATTGGCAGGCAAAGCCAGCACGCTGTTCATTACCCTGAAGGCTTGATTGATTGGGATGTTTGGAGCCTCGGCCAGTATCATGTCATTGGGTATTATCAGCAGAATGTCAGCAGTATTCATTAATCGTTTAAATTGAGCTTTTGCACGATCCTTTCTGGAACCGCCTTCAACAGAAAACGGCTCGGAAAGAATGCAAACGCTGATGCATTTCTCGATACTGGCAGCTCTTGCGGCCAGTACTGCTCCCCAGCCGCCGGTATAACCCCCTAAACCGCCAATAATGAATGCAATATCAGCCTTATCCAGCTTTTCTACAAGTTTTTCTTCGGTCTCATTGCTCACAACCCTTGTGCCTTTCTTCACGCTGGTTGCATCCTTTTCTATACCTCTTACATCGACCAAAACCTTCTCCGATTTCAAGGCCTTCATAATATCGGGTTCCGAGGAGATAGCAATGTTTATATCTTGATTTTTAACCTCTCCCTCCCCAATAATATTACAGCCAGTTCCACCACAACCGATAAGGGCAGATTTTGGCTTAGCTTCGCTGAGGCCATGTAAAATTACTGGCTCAGCAATATCGGGAGACATTGTCACAGCATATATCATGAAAGATATTATGGTTTTCCGCTGGAACTGTCATATCCCGAATTAATTTTGCACTTCAAACATCCACCCTCCGTAACTCCTGATGTGCCTGCTGGCATAATTCAGAAAAGCTGCTTCGGCGGCCCATGTTGCGGCCCGTGAATCAGATGATGCAAATACCATCGCACGGCAACGGCCCATGTTCCCAGGCATGCAATTAAGATGATGTGGTATGCTGAGAAGGTAAATCTGGCTATACCTTGACAAAAGCCTGTACCAATCTACTTAAATACAGCTAAAAACAATATCTGATTATGTTCATGCCACATCAAACAATTCAGGTTGAGAAGAAAGATTACAAACTCAAAACAATTCTATTTCGTACAGGTCTAGCAATATTTTTGATAATTATTCTTATGTTTATTCTATATCGGGTATTACCAGGTCCAGTGTTTATCTATTAATATTATGGTGTAACCTAGATATAATCTAATAAAAATCGTTGAACACAACCCTAAGCATCTTCAAACAGAGTGTTCGACAATGATGCGGTATCGAATACAGGCTAAATCCAGCATCATGCGGCTCACAGAATTTTACAGCAATTGTTGAATGCGGAAATTAAATCCAGTCAGATTAAGCATTCGACCTGATTGAACTGCATCTAACGATAACAATCAAAGAGCCTGTAAAATCTCTGTAACCGGCAAATTCAAAGCGATGAGGTTACAGAATTTTACAGTTTTACAGAGTCGCCTCAAACTCTTCAATTTCCATGTCAAAGTCATCGTCTGACTTGACTGTGCCCTTGTTCTTCAGGTACTCACGAGCCATGAGCCAGTAGACTGTTGCCAGTGCTCTTCGGCCCTTGTTATTGGCTGGAATGATGATGTCCATGTATTTTGTATTGTTATTGGCATCGCATAATCCGATAATTGGAATTCCAACAGTGATTGCCTCACGAACCGCCTGCTGGTCTGCCGCTGGGTCTGTTACCAGGAGCATCTGGGGTTCAATATAATCTCTGAGGCTGGGGTTGGTCAATGTGCCTGGGACAAAACGGCCTGCAAAATACTTTGCACCTATCTTTTTGCCGAAGACCCGGACTGGTTTCTGACCATATTGTCTGGCAGAGACCACCAATATTTCAGATGGCTCGAACCTGGCCATAAAGCGTACTGCTGTTCTTAGTCTGATATCTGTCTGCTTGAAGTCCAGCATGTACAATCCGTCAGAACGGACCTTGAAAAGGAACTTCTTCATGTCCGCAGATTTCTGCTGGGTGCCGATGTGGACTCCGGAACTGAGATAGCTCTCCTCTGGGATTAGCAATGGCTGCTTGTCCTCTTTGGATTGTTCGACTGTCTTATCAAGTTGCTCTATTTCAGCGTCTACCATATTATCCCTCCAGGTCCTCTTGGATTCTGATTAGTTCATTTAATTTAGCGGTCCTCTCGCCACCAACAACTCCTGTTTTAATTGCATAGGAGCCGAAAGCAACACCTAGATGCGCTATTGTATCGTCAGTTGTCTCACCGCTCCGATGAGAGATTACCGTGCTGTACCCGTTCTTTTTAGCCAGCTCAACAGTCTCAAATGTGTCGGTGAGAGTGCCTATCTGATTGGGCTTTATTAAGATTGAGTTTGCTGCGCCCATTTTAATTCCCTTGGCCAGACGTTCCTTGTTTGTCACAAAGAGGTCATCGCCAACAATCATACACTTGTCCCCTACTGCCTGGGTAAGTGCCACATAACTCAGATAATCATTCTCGTCCATTGGATCTTCGACCGAATGAAGTTCATATTCTTCGATGATGCCAGCAACAAAATCTACATGTTCTTCTGGCGTGAAAGATTTGTCCTTGTAATGGTACTTGCCATCATGGAAATACTCGGAAGCAGCCATATCCAGGCATGGTAAAACCTTGAAACCGAGTTCGCTGGAAGCCCTGTCACATGCTTCCCTGTGTAAAGCCAGAGCATCTTCGTTGCTCAATGGAGCCACCCAGGCACCTTCATCACCCTTGCCGATTGCATGGCCAGGTAACTTTTCTTTAAGCATCTGGCCCACAATTTTATGGGTTCTTGCATTTCCAAAAACACATTTTGTGGCATTGCCTGCCATGGATATTACCAAAAATTCCTGAATGTCAGTTCCGCCAATGGCATGTCTGCCACCGCCTATCACATTACCCAGGGGTCTTGGGAAACTGGATGCCAGTGCTCCGCCGATGTATTGGTAGAGCGGCATACCATAACTTGAGGCTGCGGCCTTTGCTGCGGCAAGTGAGATTGCCACTGCCAGATTGCCACCGATATTGCCAAAATTGGGGGTTCCATCAATCTGATGAAGCATGTTGTCCAGATTTCGCTGTTCAGCAGCATCCATACCCAAAATTTGAGGTAAAACCTCATCCCCGAATGCTTTGAGGGATGCATCCACTCCACCATCCTTGGGGAAGCTCTGAACCTCGTGCTCGCCAGTACTTGCACCACTGGGAGCGGCTGCTGTGCCATATCCTGAATCAGTCAGGATTTCTATCTCCACAGTAGGGTTGCCCCTGCTGTCGAGAATCTTTCTGGCCAGTGCGCTCTCAATAAGTGTCATTCGTCCTCCGTTTATGCAACAGGTCTCTTGACCGTGATGGGCAGCATGCCCCTCTCGAATTCCATAATAGCTATGTCAATGGGGTCGATAAGGTCATCCGGTACCTTAAGCAACACCGGAGCACCCATGCTTATTTGCAAACCTCTGGCTCCGATAATTCGAGCCTTCTCAAATCTTGTGTATTTCATGGTATATCACCAATGGGAGTTCACCTTACATATTAGCTTTGTTAATAAGCCTTATGGTATGAACAAAGCCTATGGAGGCAAAAATATGTGATTTTAAACGCCTACCCAGAAGTTTCCGGCAATCTTCTTCACCGCACTTATGAGAGATAGGGCGGCTAGATAGCTTGTTTGGGGGTTATCAGGGAACGGTGTATTCCTTGTCCAGCACTCGATTTCACCAAATTTACCTTTGGCAATTATTCTATGCTGGTTCAGTGTTGCCTTGGGATCTACAACTATCTTTACGGTGGTGCGCTCTATTCCCAGGCCAGCAAGGCTCAGGGTCGCTGCGACATTGATGTTTCGTGGGAAATATTTGACTGCGTCTTCTGCGTGACCGGAAAAAATGACTTTTGGGCGCTTCAGATTATCAAGCTCTATGCCTTTCTTTTTCAGATATTTTACGCCCTTG
Source organism: Thermoplasmata archaeon (assembly GCA_023136815.1). Taxonomy (GTDB): domain Archaea; phylum Thermoplasmatota; class Thermoplasmata; order SG8-5; family SG8-5; genus JAGLQM01. The sequence goes on along the minus strand of JAGLQM010000005.1, from coordinate 5,404 downwards.
AAGGCTTCTGGTGGCTTGTAGGTCATTAGAATTATTTCCTCTACCTCTTCGGTTGCTACGGCCCCGATTCCCTCGATTCCACAAACCGCACCGGACGGAATAAAAACTTTGCAGCCATTTTGCTTGGCCAGAATCCTGCATTTCTCCTTGAAATCATCGTTCACGAATGCTCCCCCACTCATGACAACAATGTCCTTGCCCATTTCCAGAGCCTTTGGAGCGAATTCTATTACTGCCTGCTGGCTGGCGGCCTCCACAATTAGGTCAGACTTCTCGAAAGCATCCTCCAGATTATTAACATACTTCACCTTCTGGCATTCTTCCACGAGTGCTTCAACCACCTCTTTTTTCCTATCAATAATACTGATTGAATCAATGTAATCCTCGGAATCCATATACCTGGCCAGAGTTTTGCCTATGGACCCACAGCCAATGATTGTGATCTTCATCATCCGGCAGGAAAACGATTATTGATTTAAATTTTCCTGTCAGGCAGACCTTCAATGTGTCATAATAGTAAATCAAGTGAGACTGGTTCAGTAAGAGTTATAAATTGGAGATGATTGCTCTCTGACTAGATGTGTTCAAATGCAATCATCGATCAAGCCGAACCGTGCGATAATATGTTGGGTACGATTCGGTAGACCTGCATTTAACTCTTTATTTAACTGACATAATACATACGCAAAATGCAGATTTATTGCAGGGGTACCCGAGCTTGGCCAAAGGGGTAGGACTTAGGATCCTATGGTTAGTCCTTCGAGAGTTCAAACCGAAACGAGCATTATACAATATCGCTGGTCGAGGCCGTGTCCAATGCCTGAGACATTGGAGCCAGTCTGGAAAATGTACTGCTTTTTCAGATGTGTGAAAGCATGGTCCACTTCGTTGAAAATCTCTCCCCCTGCATTACCTTTTTCTTCTTGTTCAGAACAAATGTTACACATAAATTCATTGGATGGAAAATCCGGGGTTTTCCATCATAGTTTCAATCAATGCAGTTTTTGTAATATTTCAGGTGCAACGCTTTCAGACTGTCATATCCCGAATTAATTTTACACTTCAAATATCCACCTCCCGTAACCCATGAATATCTGAGAAGTATTCTAGGCAGAAAAAGAATTAAATAACCAAGAGCACTATCAAATCTCATGGATTCAGAAGTGGGACTGGGCATGGTTCATGTCTATACTGGTGACGGCAAGGGCAAGACAACCAGTTCTTTGGGGCTTGGGCTGAGAGCATCTGGCCACGGCTTCAAGGTGTACATGATTCAATTCATGAAGGGTGATATTAATTATGGCGAACTTGAATCAGTAAAGCTAATTCCCAATTTTGAAATAAGACAATTCGGCAGGCCGGACTTCGTGGACAAGAATAATCCGGCAGAAATAGACATCCGGCTGGCGAAGGAAGGGCTTGCTCATGCCAATGAAGTTGTTGCAGTTGGAGAAGTTGATATGCTTATTCTTGATGAGGTTAATGTGGCTGTAGAATGGGGGCTTTTTTCCTACAGGGAGATATTGGAGATCATAAAAAACAAGCCAGATACCATGGAACTTGTGCTCACTGGCCGTCATGCGCCGCGAGAATTTATCGAGCTGGCTGATACTGTAACGGAAATGAAGGAAATCAAACATCCCTACATGGAAGGTATCACAGCCAGAAAAGGCATAGAATACTAGGGGTTCTCATGTTCTCAAAAATCCTGACTGGCTTTCTTATTTTTATCATGTTCTCAATGATCTTTGCCGGGCTTCCTGGCATAGCAGAGGCCCAGGAAAGCACCACATGGACATACATGGTCTACATGTCCGGGGACAGCAGCTTAGCCAGCAATGTTCCTGCTGATATTCAGGAAATGCAGGAAGTTGGTTCAGGCAGCGGCCTTGAGATAATAGTGCTGGCAGATACTGCAGGAATGGACGATTCCAGACTGGTCAGAATCATTCCCGGAGACCGGCAAGATATACCACTTACTGATATTGATCCCACCTGGGGAAATGAACTGGAGATGGGACAGGCTGAAACCCTGAGTCAGTTTGTGATATGGACTGCTGAAAACTATCCCGCAGACAGATATATACTGGATCTCTGGGGCCACGGAACTGGCTGGGTAGGAGTATGCCCGGACAAGGGCAATTACCTGGAATGCGATGAATTGAGATCTGCATTGGAGGACGTCTCTGATGCTGGAATCAATCTGGATATCATCAGCATGGACGCCTGCCAGATGGGTATGATGGAGATAGCCTATGAACTTGGAGGGCTGGCTGATTATGCTGTACTCTCTGAGAAGGATGTCCCACTGGATGGCTGGCCCTATGATCGCTTGCTGAATTTGATAAAAGAGAACAGCGAATTCACAGTTGAGGAATTCGGCATTCATATGGTAGATGCCTACATGAACTGGGGATTGGTTAACAGCCGGTATTCACTGACATTGAGTTTTATTGATTTATCCCATATGAATAGAGTGGCTGGTGGCCTGAATGCCTTTGCTGGAGAGGCAGAGAAAATGACTGGCTACTTCAACCAGCAGTTCATTGAGGCAAGGTCTGATACAGAAGAATATGACGGGCATGCCCAGTATGATGTTCGGCATCTACTGGCAAATATCAATCTCCAGACAAATTGCATGAGCCTGGAGATTCTGGTGAGAAATATCACAGAGGCATTGAATGATGCTATTGTCTATGAACGGCACTGGACCAATATTCAGGATGAGCCTGCAGAGTATGCCTATGGCCTTTCCATATGGTTTCCAAGTTATTCGCCATCACCGAGCTATCTGGACTGTAGTTTTGCCCAGAATACCGACTGGGACGAGTTCCTGGCTGCACTGGCACCATTTTTCCAGAATCCAGGAAGGCAGGAAATAATTTACAATGTCCAGGTTATCGGGCTGGATTCGGATGAGAATGGATTAAAAGATTCGATCCAGATAAATTATGATGCAAACTCTGTGGGCACAACCTTTGTTGATATTCACGGCCCAAATGGAGCTATCATAAATAGTCTCATGCTTGACACCTTAACTTCAGGAAACCAGACCATTGAGCTGGAGAATTTCGGATCATATTCTGTTGCCGTTTATCTAAGGGATAATACCGGAGATCTGCAAAACTATTCCTATTTCCAGGATGGACTGGCCAAGGATGGAGTGAGTGTAATCTCCGGCCAGGTGACCTCGGATATCGGCAGAGGACTTCCATGGACACAGGTTTCTCTGGTGAACAGCCAGGGCACTGTTATCGCCTCCACCAACACCGATCGGGTTGGCCATTATTCAATGCAGGTGATTGTGCCAACCGATACAGATGGCTCAAACCTCACCCTGATTTGCGGCCTGGGTGACATCCAGCAAAATATTACAATAGAGGAACTGACTGACCTGAATATATTAAATTTCCAGCTTGATACTTCAAATGATTATCTTGGCTGGCTTATTCCCATAATCGCCATTATCATTGTTGCTGGATTGATATGTCTGATGGCCTGGGCTTTCATTGGCCGCCATTCCCAAAGAACATCTCCATTGGAAATGGAAGAAACAGAAGTCCACATTAAACAATTTCAAACTTCCGTTGCAGCTTTCGCAGAAGAGGATTCTGAGATTACAGAAGTATCCGATGACACATCAGCACCCGAGGAAAAATTCTATTAGGCTGCCCAACTATCTGGTGTCAATGCAGTTCAATGCTGATTTACATATTCACGGAAGATTCTCTGCCGCAACAAGCTCGGACATGAACTTCAAGAATCTTGCCAGAGGCTCGGAGCAGAAAGGCGTGAACCTTGTGGCAACGGGTGATTGTCTTCATCCCACCTGGCTCAAAGAGATAAAAGCTATGGAGAAAGTTGCAGAGGGTACATTCCAGCAGGGCAATACCAGATTCATTCTCACAACCGAGGTTGAAGCCGAGAAGCGAGTGCATCATTTGCTCATGTTTCCCAGCATATCCAGTGTTGAGGATTTCATAGAGAGAATAGGCAGTGACACAAAAAATCTGGCAGCCGACGGTCGTCCAAAAATCTGGCTCGGCGGGGAAGAACTGGCCCAGAAGGTTCATGATGCAGGCGCATACATAGGGCCAGCACATGCTTTTACTCCCTGGACTGGCTTCTATGCAAAATACGATTCCCTAAAACATGGGTATGGGGAAATGGCCAGCAAAATTCATTACCTGGAATTGGGGCTCAGTGCCAACACGGATTACGGCGACCAGATCCCGGAACTGGCGGAGATAACTTTTCTAACAAATTCAGATGCACATTCACCGCAGCCAGTGCGCCTGGCCAGGGAATTTAATGTTGTTGAGGCAAAGGACATGACCTTTGCGGAACTCATGATGGCAATAAGACGGCAAAAAGGCCGCAAGTTTATGAGGAATTTTGGGCTGCCGGAAGGAGAAGGTAAATACAATCGAACTGCATGTTCAAGATGTTTTGTCCAGTACGAGTTGAACCGGGCACTTGCACTCAGGTGGAAATGCACCTGCGGCGGTTCCATAAAGAAGGGCGTGAGAGAGCGTGCCCAGGAACTCGGCTGTAACCGTGGTGTTATTCATCCGAACCATCGTCCGGAGTATGTTTACCTGATTCCGCTCAGCGAGATTATAATGCGTGCCGTGGGCCATTCCTCGCCATTTACTGGCAAGGTCCAGAATACATGGGAGTCGCTGGTTAAGGACTTTGACAATGAGCTGGAAGTGCTAATGGACGCACCTACCAGCATGATTAGAAAAGTTGCAGGGGACATGGTGGCAGATGCAATCCAGGCATTTCGGGATGAAAAAATCCAGGTGATTCCAGGAGGCGGTGGAAAATACGGATCAATTTTGCTGCCGGGCCAGGAGCTAGAGGTTCCTGCTGCTCCTAAGGGACAGAAGAGTATTTTTGAGTATGATTAATTAGAAAAGCATTTAAACATCTGTGGTTTGGTCGGTGAGTACAATTCACAAATGTTGAATAAAACCTGATAAGTTTCGCATGTGTGGAGATACGCAATACAGGGAGCCACTGCGTGGAATTATTATAAATTCCACTGGTAACTACCCTTCAGTAAGTGAGATATTCATATGCAGAGATAGCCAAGCCAGGTCAACGGCGTTAGATTCAGGGTCTAATCCTTAGTGGTTCGCCGGTTCGAACCGAAGGAGAATGTTACACTGTATCATTCTCCAAGGCCGTGCCCAATGCAAGAGGTATTGGAGCGGGTCCACAAAGCTAGTTTATGTGGATTAACGGTCATTCGTTGAAAATCCGGTTCTCTGCATTCATTTATTTTTCAAATAAACTCATGCAGTGAGGGCTCTCCAATCCTAAACAGCGCAAATTTGACAGCTGACCCGATTCATGTTAGTGAATCAGGTGAGTTGAGAAAACTTGTTTTTGAATTAAA
>JAGLQM010000049.1 GCA_023136815.1 Thermoplasmata archaeon | reverse complement strand
ATAAGCGAGACCAATGCTACATCGAGCAATTACTTTACCTCCTTTGAGTTTTCATTTTTGTTCATTTTATCCATTTTTGTGACATTAATTTTCTGATAAAGGCCAGTTCGGCCTTTTGTGATTATTCCAACATATCCAGAATCTATGAGAACCCGCAAAGCTCGAAGCAGAGCGAAACGCTTCATATCCTTGCCAACCTTTGACTGGATACCGGAAATGGTCATGCCATCCTCGGACATGATATTCAAGACACGCCGCTCGTCGTCAGAAAGGTCTTCCAGTTTCTTTATGATGAATGGCAGGTCATCATCCACATGTTTCTCTTTGGGTACATCTTCCTTTGAAGATGATTTCCCTTCTTTTGAAGGGGATATCACTTTCTTAGAAAGGGAGGCAGACTTCTTTTCTTCTTCCTTGGGCTTATCTTTATCCTTGGCAGGGGAAGCTTTTTCCTTTTTTTGCTCAACCTCTGGCTCTTTTTCTGCCTTTTTGGGTTCTGCTTCATCCTTTTTGGAAGCTTTCTTCTCTTCCTTTGGAGGTTCTTTTTGTTTTTTATCAGCCAGCTTTTTCTTTTCTTCTTTCTTTGCTGGCGTCTTCAATTCTTTCTTCAAAATCGCCTTTTTGGAGTCTGATTTATCTTCCTTCTTTCCAGTTTGCTTCTTTTTTACTGGTTCTTTTTTATCGGGCAAACTTTCGCCTGTTTTCCTGGGTGGACTTACATCTACTTTCTTGGCTGGTTTTTTGTCTTTAGATTTTTCAGCCTTCTTATCTTCTTTCTTTATCACTTTCATTGAAAGCGCAGACTTCTTATCTTCTGGCCTTGGAATGACCTTCTTTGAAGGCATGACGCCCTTTTTCTTTTCATCGGCCTCCAATTTTTCATTGAGGTCTTGCTCTGGCGTTAAATATTTGGTTCGCTTGCCGATTTTCTTATCGATAACCTTCTTGTCCTTCAGAAGCCCAACAATGGCCTCAAGAATATCATCCTCTTCCAGACCAGTCTCCCGAATAATAGCGGTCTTGGAACTTGCGCCATTCTGAATTGATTCCAACACTGCCGGTGAAATATCTGGCTTAGGTTCCGCAATTTCCTTTGTATCTTTTATTATTTCCTCGACATCAATTGTTTCCCCAGGAACAATAATTGCTGGTTCTTCATCCTGCTCATTGACCCTAATTTGCTCCCGCATCTCAATCTCGACCTTGAGAAGTGCCAGTTCATTGTCCAGCCGGATATCCTTCTCATCCTGCTCCTGCATCTTTATCCTCATAAGGTCAATATCTTCCTGACTGGCCTTGGTAGCCAGCAGATTGTTCTTGATGTCATCCAGGGTTTCTTGAATCTCAAGGTTCCTGGCATTGGCCTGGGCAGATATGGCCGCAACCATCTGGCTGGTGGACTCCATAACCTTCTCCAGGTGATTGTATTTATTTGAGAGGACCGTGGCGCGGTCCACTGCAAACTCCTGGCTCTTGACCTTTATCATGCCCTGAAAGTTCTTTGCCTTGTGATGGGGCAGAGTTTCCAGAAGCCGGTCCAGAAGCACGTCATAGGTTGTCTGAATCTGCTTGGCCGAAATCATATTGGCCCCAATGGAACGAGCCAGATTATCAGTTACTATTTTTCGCCCATCGAACATGAAAAGCTCACTTCCACTTGTTTTGAGCCGGACTTCTTCAAGGGCGGCTCTGGCAATGGTTTCTGCATCCTGGGCACCCTTGGTCCTAACAATCTCGAAATGAATATCATCCAATGTGGCTTGATAGACAATTTCCAGAATGGTGGGAGGTATCTTGGTAACACTCAAATTCTCACCAAAACCAATCTCTTCCATCATATCCAGAACACGGTCGGAAACCTTGTTCAGTTCTTTTTCCAAATTCCTGAGATTCGACTTTTTCCCGATTTTATCGAGTTTATTTTCTATATCTGTATCGAACCGGTCCAACTTAGAATCCAGAGCATCAAGTCTACCAGAAATCTGACGGTTCTTTGTCTTCAGTTCCTCAAGATCTGGCACACCATTTGAAGAAACCTTGAGAAGGGATTTCACCAGTTCTTCAATCTCCTCTTTGGAAAGGCCAGTTATTGTCGGAACTGGCTCAGGGATGGAAACGGGACCGGGATGTATTTCTGTGACTGATTCAACATTAGCTTCCGGAACCGGAGGGTGTTCTTCTTTCAGTTCAATTACAGGAAGATGCTCTATCTTCGGTTCAATATTCGAAGAAAACTCTTCTATCTCCATGGGTACTGGCTCAATTTTTTTCTTGGGAATATTTGGCAAGGGTATTGGAATCATATCAATGGCCCTAGGCTGGCCATCCATCATATGAATCAATTCTTCTCCAGATTCGTGGGCTAACTCGGGCTGTTTTCTGACTACCTCTGCAACCTGTTTCTCGACCTTACGAATCATCTCTAACTCTTTCCGGTGCTTGTCAAGCTCCATTCTCAGAACTGTCCGCATCTCGTCCAGTTCATTTTGAAGCGCATCTTCGCGCTTCTGGAACTGCTTAACAATGGACTGCTGTTGATCTTCAAAATCATCCTTCATCTTGAGCATGGAGGCCTTGAGTTTTTTCTCAGTTTGCTGATCTTTCTTGGTCTGGCAATTTCTTTCGTGGATTTTCAAGGTCTTCTGGTCTTTTATGGTTTTCTGGCAAAATTTGCACTTCAATGTAGATTCTTTTTTTGCGGTGGCCTTTTTTGGCTTTGCCTCTTTGACTTCTTTCTCTTTACTAGATGCCTTTTTGATTTCCTTCTTTGAAGAGACTATTTTTTTATTTGAAAGAGCGGTTGTTGATTTTTTGCTGGCAGTGGTTTGGCCTTCAGAAACCTTGGTAGAAGTATCTTTTTCTGCTTCTTTTTCAGCTTTAGTGCTGGCGTTTTTAGTATTCCCACTCTTTTTGGTGGATTTACCACTTGATTTTGCCATTCTTCCCATCCCAGTCTATTATACAAATGACTTTAATTTCCGTTCCACCTCTGGTACCCAGGTTCTCTTGCACTCATCAGCAACTATATCGCCACTTCTTTCCTTAATATGATTTTCAATGACCATATTTACGAACTTCAGCCAGTCCTTGTCTTTCATGTAAGAAGCACTTGTCCCTAGCTCGTTCATTGTTATCGTGATTATCTCGTCAACTGCACCTATGCCAACAACGCTGCTGATCTTCTGCTTGAGGAATTTTAGAAGTGCTATGTTTCTCTTATATCCACGGGTTTCCTCAAATTTCTCAACGAACAGCTGTCTGGTAAGCCTGGTAAGCTCGTCCTGGACCACTTTATCATAAATCTCTATGCCCTCAGCAGTAATAGGCCGCTGCTCGAAAAGATGATTCAGCACCGTGCTTCCATTGATGATATTGGTTACTGTTGGACCCATGGAATCAATATCCAACGGGGTGGTTAAAATCGAGGCAAGAAAGCTATTATTTCCTATGCCAGAGATGATTACGCTTCCGAACTCATACTGTTGAATACTGATCTTCATCTTGTCTCCTTTTAATTGACTGCATAGTGAATTGAGGTTGCCCTTCACCAGATTCAGAAACTTAAACTGGATGGGATCCAAAACAGGTGGGATTATGGAAGCGAATATTCTGCCGTCAATACCAACGAACATGAGCATGTCTATGCCATTGTCATCCTTGATATGCCGCAGCTCCATATCGAACATATGCTTCAGCTGGACAACGGACTTTGCCTCCATTCTCTTGTCGATCTTCTTTTTATCTACCATCCTAACCCTCCTTCAGGGACCTACTCTAATCCATAGGAGTCGAACATCACTTGGAGTACCTCTTCCGGTGAGTAATTGTATGTCCAACCATCCTTCATGATCTTGAGTTTTTCAATCACATTTTCAGGTGCCTTGATGAATTCAGCAGTCTTTATAGCCTCGTCAAATACCGCACTGAAATCTTCACCCTCTTCTGCCTTCACTGCCTCGGCTGGTGAGGTTCTGATTATTACTCCTGCACCTCTGGCAAAGATGTATGGGTACACTCCCTCTCCGTGATGGGTTCCCCTCATCTTGATTATCTTCAAGGTTCGGTTGAAAGCACCTCCGATGGGGTAGTATTCCAGGCTCACAACACCATCAGCCAGATATACAGGCAGAAGCACATCCTCACCGACAATCTCGCCTGGTTTCGAGTGCTCTTCCACAGTTGCCATGACCACACCCAGTTCCTTCAGAGTGTAGAAGAGTTTTCCAATAAGTTCCCTCTGCTGAAGTTTGTCATCAGTGGCCCAGATAACAGGTGTCATGGGGTCGATAACGACTCGAGTTTTGATGTCATAATCGCTTCTAGCCTTGACCAGCTGGGGAATCTGTTCATCAATCATCTTCTTGAAGTTCTTGCCCTTCAAGTGGATGAAGAAAAGTGACTTTTCGTAGTGCTTTTTCATGTCCCAGCCCAGCAATTCAGCTTCTTTCATTAGCTGCTCTGGTGACTCTTCCATTGTAATATAAAGTCCCTGTTCCCCGTTTTCTATGCCGTGCATAAGAAATTGCATGGCGAATGTTGTCTTACCTGTACCACTGGAACCCACTATAACTACCGCTGTGTTATCCCTCACTCCACCTTCTATGAGTTGATCCAGCCCATATATCCCGGTATTAATTCTTGCCATATCCTAGTCCTCCGTATCATCACTTTTTATTTGTTTCGATAGTAATTCTGCAAAACTCATACTCTTCTTGGCCTCGTCAGCCAGATTCACAATATCCTTCTCTTCCACATCCCAAATTGGTTCACCGTTTGCAGTCTCGGTAAATGCCTCTGCAAATGATGTGGATGCAGAAATAGCATTGGAAATTTCAGCCATGTCCTTCCATGGCGGCATGAAATCTTCCTCCTCGCCACCCATACCTTCACCATATTTCTGGTATGTCTCACCTATCTCTGTCATGTTGTATCCGTCATCCAGTATCTTGTACTTTTTCAGGATATTCATGCGGTAGAGTGTTTCCTCCTCTGCCATGCCAAGGGAATCTGCGATTTTTGTTGTATTGTAACCGTCCATGATGCCGTTGATTATGGCCTTATCATCCTCATCAAGTGCCAGTTGATAAACAGCCAGCGGCTGCAAGGATATCGCAAACTCACATCTTGAGTCACCGGAATTCTTGCATGCCACTTCCTCGGCAGTTCCAGGCAGCCCAAGATCCTTTGAGAAGAATGAAGCAAATGATTCTGCGGTTATGTAACAGGTCTTTTTTCCTCTAATATGAGGATAGAGCTTGTGAACAGGAGAATCATCTATTGCAAAATCATATCTGAAGATATCATTCCTAATAAGCTGTAGCTGGCCCATGCCAATTTTGTCAAATAATTGCCTCATGAACTGGAAAAGAGCAGTGTTGCTGGCTTCCTGGATGCTCATGCACTTCAGAAACTTTCTTGTTTCTTTGGGCGGAACCTTTGAATTCTTGATGGCAGCAGAAACAGCAGATTCCAGCTTTGTGAGCGTTCCCAGGGATGCAACGGTTTCTGCGAAACTGCTGAACTCATTGGTTTTCTCCATTATTCAGCCCCCCACTTCGTAGCAGGTTTATAATGAAATACAGTGCAATTTATGCCATATAATTTCATTATTTCACATCCTCCTTTGCAGCTATTTGAGAGTTGCCAAGTTCTGTGACTTCGCCCTCCCGGCTGATATAGCCTTTCTCCTTTGCCACAGATATGATTTCCTCGATTTTCTGGGCATTCACATTCAGTAATTTTGATAAAACCTCAACTTCACAGATTCCCAAAGCTCTGAATCGTAATAATGAATTTAATTTGTCAATACCACCTTCATCGGAGATAGAAGGCAACAGAAAATGTCTCAGGGCAAGAAGCCGCTCTGCCCTCTGGCCAGAAACCAGAATCTCTAAAGAGGGAATCTTCAAACGAAGTTTAAGAGGCTCATCATTTACGACACTAATAGTCTCCAAATCCTTCACAGGCAGTTCGTACCATGTTGAACCGTCTGTGAGAAACAGGCCGGAGAGAGACAGGTAAAGACCGCCTTTTTTCCAGACCAAACTAAGCTTCATGCTGTCATCGCCGGAATGGTTGATAACGAATTCTACGTTCTCATATTTTTTAGCTTTCATCTTAATTCCTCTCTTTCTTGACCTGTCTAAGTAATATCTCTACACATTTAAATATATTTCGCTATTATTTGCCTATTTTTATCTTAATTCCACTATATGGTGTAAAACATAAAATAGGTGGCCAGTATATTTTTTTTAAGTATTATGGTATAAAACGTAATTAACCTCCAAAAACAACTTCCAAATGTGTTACAATAGAGCAGGGTTTCAGGGAACGGCCCGACCTCCGAAGCTCGACAAGATCGTATTTTGCAAGGGCTTGTAAAT
>JAGLQM010000048.1 GCA_023136815.1 Thermoplasmata archaeon | reverse complement strand
AAACCTGAAGGTTGCGGCATTCAGGTGAGATGAGGAAACTTGTTTCCGAATTAGGCTGATTTACTTTAGTGAATCAGATGAGACATGTTCAGTCAAAGGACTCCACACTTTAAGTCTGCATCCTTGAACATAATTGAATGACTGCATCATTAATCTAGTCATGTCATTCAATCTGTTTACTGAAAGGATGCCCTAGACTTTAGCCTTGGGGAGCCCTCACTGCCTTAGCTTTCATCCAGGCCGTCGAAAACCAGATTTGGTTTTCGTTAGGATGAAGTAAAACTTCATCCGTTTAAATGACCTGGCGTTCAGCTTGGTGTAGCAGTAAACGTCGACTCCTACCCAAACCCGGCGTTGCACCTAAATTCGTGTTTGACCCTATAATATTCTGTAGTATCCCGAAATACTTTAACACCTAATTTTATTCCGGTTATGCGCAAGTTGAATAACAAGAAAATCCGCTGGATTATCAGGGAGATTGAGAAAGGTTCCAGTATGTCCTGGATCGCCCATGTCCAGGACGTAACCCGTGTTCGAATCTGGCAGCAGTACAATCAGTATCTCTCGACCGAAGAGATACCGAAACTGATGAAGCCAGGCAAGAAACCAGAACCGATTTCAGATGATGGCATAATCCTGGTCAATGAGATGTATGAAAAATATCGAGTTGGACCCTTAAAGTTGATATAGTCTGGCAAATATCTTTGAATCATTCACCAGATTATCAATTTTAGTGTACTCATTGGGTTCATGGGCCAGTTCATCATTTGTTTCCCAGACAACTGCCGGTAGTCCTTCCTTTCTGAAGTGTGCTGCACATGTTCCGCCGCCGATGCCAATTGGTCCTGCCTCAATGCCGTGAACCTCTTTCAGAGCCTGCTGGAGTTTCTTGACAATCGGAGAATCGTGCGGTGTTGCTGGAGGGGCTCTGGACATGCTCACATTTTCAAATGTAATGGTTGCGCCAGTTTGTTTTTCGATGTCCTTGGCAATGCCCCTGATGACATTCAGTATCTCATCCAGATCTTCTGTCGGGAGTATGCGGCAGTCCATGTAGAACACATCCTCGCCAGGTATGGTGTTGACGTTTGGGACGTTTGATTCCTTCTTTGTGGCCTCGAATGTTGAGAAAGGAGGCTCGAAGAGCGGATTCTGGCTGGCATACATTTCATAAAGCTCGTCACAGACCCTGGCGACAAATTTTGATGCCGCTCTGAATGCGTTTATGCCCTTGTGGGGGCGGCTGGCATGGGTCTGTTTTCCGTGGGTAATCACTTTAAGCTGCAAATGGGATTTTTCAACCACTTCAATCTTGGAGCCGTCAGGGGAACCTGCGTCTGGAACGACAATAAGGTCTTCCTTGGTGAAAATATTTTGTTTCAGAAGATACTGGATGCCGAACTTGCTGCCAACTTCTTCATCTGCAACAAAAGCAACCTTGACTGTCCTTTTCTGCTGCTGGCCAGAATCCAGAAGTGCTTTGGCTGCGAAAAGACTGGCCGTAAGTGACTGGCCATTGTCCTCAACACCTCTTCCATAAAGCTTGCCTTCCTTCTGGATTGGGTCATATGGATCTGTCTTCCAGTGGTTCAAATCCCCTTCGGGAACAATATCCATGTGGCTGATGACCCAGATAGGCGGTAAGGATGCATCGGAGCCAGGAAGTGTAATTATAATATTCGGACGGTAGCCAGCACTGACCCTGCCATCCTCGGCCTTGATTATCTCTATATTCTGAAATCCCATTCTATCGAGCTGCGTTTGAATGTACTGGCAACGTTCGTATTCACCATCGCCGCCGCTATCAGGGGCTATTGCTCTTATCCTGCACATTTCCGTGAGAAAAAGAATCATTTCATCTTTCAAATTTTCTACTGGTTGGCTCAAATCCTGCATGCTATTACCGGAATTCAAGAATGATGGATTGTTGATAAAGTTTTTGATAGAATGTCTCAACCCGGGTTCATGGTATGTCCAATATACTGCCCAAATTTGACAATAAAATTCCATTCATCTATGTCAAATCTGTGTTTTATCTATTTTTAGGGGCTGGTAGTTTACGTGATTATTTCGGTTAACTTGTCCAATTGTACCGCACGTTTTATCTCCAGAGCCAGTCTTCTACCGGTTGACATATTTGTCCGCCATAATGCGTTTCCATATGGATGACCAACTGCCATGTGCACATTGGTTCCGCCGCCGACCCTTGGAGCCACGTCGTAAATATAGAAATTTAAATCCTTATCCACACAGGTTTGCAGGCAAAATGGCCCAATAACTCCCGGTGCATAATGCTCCTGGCATGCCTCGATGTATTTTTCTCCAAGTTCAAATGCCTTTTCAAGTAGCGACTCTCTCAAAGTTGCCGAATTGTGACCACAGACCGTATATTCAGGAGTTTTTTGCTCACCAACCAGGGACATTTGCTGATCTGCTGGAAGCCTGCAGTGACCGTCCAGTGAAGTTTCGAACCGCCAGTCAATTCCTATAAGCTCCATTTTTGCCATTTTCTGCTCTATTGGGCTATAAAAGTAATCCATGTTGAAAACCGGGCCAATGACGTAACGTTCTATTCTTGCGCCGTCCAGGTCTTCACGGTTTATCACATTGTCCCGAACCAGTGCATCTGCTTTTTCGTTAAATTCAGCAAATGTGGATGCAGTGAAGAAACCACGCTCAAGCTTTTTAACCTTGTGAGCCAGCTTGACAATGCACAGGCCGTCAATATCCCTTGGAGTTTCTATTTTCTCCGGGAAAGGTAATCCGGCCTTCTCCAGCATCCAGTAATAGTCATGTTCCTCGCCCCTATCCTCTGACCTGAGCAAATTTCTGGAGCCAAGCATTGGCACTCTGAAGTCGTTTTCAATATTGGTTATGCTGGAATATGATGTGAAAGAGCGATTGGGAATCCATAATACATTTTTATCACGAAGCATTTGCTGATTATCTGGTTGCAGAATGTCATTGAACTTGTTCAGCACCAGGGCTTCATTTATCATTCCCCTGGTAGAAAAGCCATCTGGTCCCATGTCTGCCTTGAAGTAGTGGGAATATGTCTTTTCCCGACCTTTCTGGCAAACAGCCAGTGTTGCTAATCCCTCTTCGGCAGCACCATCGCAGACATCAAGTGCAGAATGGCTGGCTGTCATTCCCACTGTGAGTTTCTCGGTGTCATAGCCCTGAACGATTTCCTGGAGTTCCTTGCGGTCTATCATGATATCAGGGGTGCATGGGCTTTTCATATATTAATTTACAATTAAATTACAGTAGCTCGGCCAGCTCAACATAAACTTCCACTGCCCGAACCACATCATTAATATCAATCCACTCGTCAGTCTGATGTGCCATTGTTGGTCCGCCTGGCCCCAGTACCAGAATATTATTGTTCAGCCTGCCGAAAACTGCCATTTCCGTGCCATAGGAAACCTTATAGGATTTACCGCCAGTTAATTTTTCGATTCTGGCCAGCATCTCATCCGAGATTGCAGATTTCACAGGAGGAAGTTCATGAAGTAATTCTACTTCAACAAACTGATCGTCAGCCCGAACTATTTTTTTCAGAATGCCGAACATCTCATCATTGGAGTAGGTTGCCGGAAATCGGACATCTACATCCGCTGATGCAATATCTGGCATTACATTGAGTCCCATTCCCCCGGAAATAATGTTGATTCCTATTGTCACCGGATCATGCTGGCTCTTTCCGTATAGCTCGGATTCTATGAGTTTGTTGAGACGAACCACAAGGTCTGCTATTGCGTTCCGCCCCAATTCAGGCATGCTGGCATGGGCGTTTTTTCCAGTGGTTGTTATGCGGAATTGAACTATCCCTTTCTCATCAACAACCGGGCACAAATCAGTTGGCTCGCATATGACGAAAAGCGGAATTTTGGATATTTCAGGATGCTGCCTGGCAACCTCATTCGCACCGGCCATGCCCACTTCCTCATCTGTGGTGTAAATTATTGCGAAATCTATATCTTTTTCAGTTAAAATTTCAGCAGCCAATAGTAATGAAATACAGCCGCCCTTCATGTCCAATGAGCCACGGCCATAAATTCGAGATCCAACAACCTGGCCGTTCTCAAAACTCCAGCCAGTACCTTTTGGAACCGTATCAAGATGACCGTTGAAGAGAATTGTGGGAGAACCCCTGGTAGCAAATATTGCTGGATTCCCATTATTTTCATGCCGATGGATTGTCAGGCCCATTTTTTCCAGATGCGGAATTACCACATTCAGAACCGAATCCTTCTCGGAATCTGGCTCACTCTGGGCTTTAACAAGTTGGACAAGCAAGTCAATGGCGCTGCTATCAGGCCCACCTGATAGCAGATGTTGCTTGTCTATCATTATTCACCTACTGGCCGAAATCTGCGGCCTTGAACTCTTCAATCAGTACCGGAATAATCTCGAATAAATCTCCGACAATTCCCAAATCTGCCACAGTAAATATCTGCGCACTGGGGTCTTTATTAATTGCAATGATGAAATCAGAGTTTTGCATACCAGCACGGTGCTGAATGCTGCCAGAAATTCCGCAGGCAATGTATAGCTGCGGCCTTACGCTTTTACCGGTCTGGCCAACCTGGTGGTCCTTGGAGATCCAGTCTTTCTCGACTGCTACTCTTGAACCGCCTACTTCTGCATTAAGAACATCTGCCAGTGCCTGAATTGTTTTGAATCCCTTTGTTCCACCGACACCTCTGCCGCCTGAGACAATGACCTTTGCATCTTCCAGGTTTGCCACCTGCTTTCTCTCTTTGATTATTTCGATAATGCGGGTCATGACATCTGCGTCGGTTAATCCTGCGTCGAAGTTTACTATCTCACCCTGGCGGGATGCATCTGGCTCAATGGCCTTCATGATTCCCGGCCTAACTGTGGACATTTGCGGCCTGTGGTCTGGGCACATGATGGTTGCCATGATGTTTCCGCCGAATGCTGGCCTTGTCTGGAGCAGCATATTGGTCCCGGCTTCGATTGTTAATTCGGTACAGTCTGCTGTCAAGCCAGTTCCAAGACGTTTAGCGATTCTTGGAGCCACATCTCTTCCGATATGTGTTGCGCCGTAAAGCACGATTTCCGGCTTTTCTGAATTTATGAGCTTGATCATTGCATTGGCATAGCAGCTGGTGCTGTATTTTTCCAGCCTTGGGTCCTGAATAATGTAAACTTTATCTGCGCCGGCTGCAATAAGCTGTGGTGCCAGGCCTTCAATTCCCTGGCCCATGATTGTTGCTGAAAGTTGTACGCCCAATTCATCTGCCAGTCCTCTTCCACGGCCCAGAAGTTCGAAGGCAACTTTCACAAGTTTGCCGCCTCTCTGTTCTGCGAATACCATTACGCCCTTGTAGTCACCGGTGGATGATTTTACAAGAATTTTTCCCTTGGGAACGGCAGGTGCTGGTGCTGCAGATGGAACAATCTCGCCAATAACTTCTATTGCATTTACCGGGCAATCTTCTGCACCTTCCTTGATGCAGGGTGCATTGGGATTCTTAACTTCGGCCTTCATGTCCTCATTGAGTTCATATCCCTCTGGGCATTTCTTAACGCAAATGCCGCATCCGATGCAATCGTCAACATTGATTTTTACTTCAGCCATCTTAATCTCCTCCTTTCATTCGGAGCTTTCGAATGTGCGATTTTCGCACATTTGAAACTTCGGCCTTCCCGAAGTTCCGAATGTGTTCACTTTCTTCACTCATTCAAATCACCTCACCACATTCTTGTCCATCAGTTTGGCAACAAGTTGCTTGCAAACTTCATTGGTTGTGCCTTCAAGTATTTCGCCCTCGCCCTTTGGCTCCGGTGCGAATGATTTTTTCACAGATGTTGGTGAACCGTCAAGACCGATACAAGCACTATCTGCCTGTATATCAGCGGCTGTCCAGGTTGTGATTTTCTTCTCCTGGTAGGCTTCCACGATTCCCCTTACACTTGGGTATCTTGGTTTATTAACATCTGATATGACTGTCAAAAGTGCAGGCAGATTTGCTTCTACCTTTTCATATCCATCTTCAAGGGCACGTTCGCAAATTATCTTGCCATCTGTGACATCTGTTTTTCGAACATAAGTTATCTGTGGAAGTTCAAGATGTTCAGCCATCTGGGGGCCTATCTGGGCGGTATCTCCATCAATTGCCTCACGGCCGCAGATGATGAGGTCGTAGCCAATCTTCTTTGCTGCTTCACCCAGAGTATAGGATGTGGCCCAGGTATCGGCACCTGCGAATGCTCTATCGCATAGTAGAACCATTTCATCGGCTCCCATTGCACTGGCCTCACGAAGTGCATCGCCTGCCTGGGGCGGCCCCATCGATAGAACCGTCACTTTCCCTCCGTGTTTCTCCTTTAAACGGAGAGCCTCTTCAATGGCATGTTTGTCATCTGGATTGACTA
>JAGLQM010000047.1 GCA_023136815.1 Thermoplasmata archaeon | reverse complement strand
TACTTGCCAACCATGAACCAGGTTGAAACAACAATCAAGGCAATGCGAAACGCTGGATATATCGAAACCCATGTGCTTGAGAATATTCAACGGGAATTGGTTGTAGGCAGGGGCGGAACAAGGCCCAGCTTTGATATGTTGGGGCATACTGGCTATCTCTGCTTCGGGCGCAAGGTATAGGGTCTATGTTTGGTTATTGTTAGAAGAGGGTCTAGTGAGGCTGGCTTTTGAAAAGCCAGCCCAAAACGTATTCCAAGCACCCTAGACCCTAGACCCGCCCTGAAATTCCAGATAGTCCTTGTACGATAGAATAAGATTTTTCGCAGCTTCTGCTTCGCTGACCCGCCTTACCGAAGCATTTCGGGGTGCATCATGAAGAACTTCCGCTGGCTCATTAACCACATTTTCCAGAGCCCGTGCAAAACCATCCAGTGTTGCCTTTGATTCTGTTTCGGTAGGCTCGATCATCATGGACTCGTCAACTATCAATGGGAAGTAAACTGTTGGCGGATGGTAGCCATGATCAATAAGCCGTTTGGCCAAATCCATTGTTCTGACATCATTCTCAAGCGATGAACCAGAGGCAACAAATTCATGCTTCCGAAGGCCAGGATATGGAACATCCATGAACTTTTCAACCAGTGCTCTGAGATAATTGGAATTAAGCACAGCTCTCTCGGATGCCTGGGTCAGGCCGTCAGCACCCAGAGAGAGAATGTATGTGTAGGCCTTGAGGAAAACGCCCCAATTTCCATGGAAACCGTGAACCTTGCCAATGGTATCTGGGATGTCATAATTCAGATAATAACCATCGCCGCATTTCGCAGCAACCGGAGCAGGTAAGAAATTTTCCAACTCTTTAATAACTCCAACTGGACCAGAACCAGGACCGCCTCCACCATGAGGCGTTGCGAATGTCTTGTGCAGATTCAAATGCACAATATCAAAGCCCAGTTTTCCAGGTGATGTTTTGCCCATAATGGCATTCATGTTTGCGCCGTCATAGTACATCAGACCGCCGGCTTCGTGAACTATGTCTGCAATATCATCGGCCTCCGGCTCAAATATTCCCAGAGTGTTTGGATTGGTAAGCATGAAAGCTGCTGTTTTATCAGAAACAGCCGAGGCCAGTGCATCCAAATCTACTTTTCCTTCTTTGGAGGGAATGGTGAGAATATCATAGCCAACCATTGCTGCGCTTGCAGGGTTTGTCCCATGAGATGTGTCTGGCAGGATCACTTGATTCCTGTCCTGGCCGTGTTTCTCATGATATGCCCTGGTTATGAGCATGCCTGTAAATTCACCGTGTGCTCCGGCAGCTGGCTGAAGGCTTACTGCGCCCATACCGGTGATTATTGCAAGCATTTCCTGGAGTTCGTACATTATCTGCAATGTGCCCTGAATCTGGCTGATTGGCTGCCCTGGATGAATTGTACTGGCTTTTGTCAAGGCAGCAATTTCTTCATTAATCTTGGGATTATATTTCATTGTGCACGAACCAAGAGGGTAAAAGCCCGAGTCAACTCCAAAATTCATCTGGGATAAGGCTACAAAGTGACGCACAAGATCACGTTCACAGAGTCCAGGAATGTTTGGGGTCTGCTTTCTGACCAGACCTTCCGGCAAAAGATCTGATGGAATCGGAATTTCCTTGGCATCATCACAAGTTAGCTCGTAAATCAGTGGTTCATCATGCTTTGCTTGACGATATGACATCAAAGCACCTCCCTAAGCACCTGGACAAACTTCTGAATGTCCTCAGGAGATGTTTTGTCAGTCACTGCAATCAACAAATCATTTTCCATGCCTGGCATCTCAAGCTCAATGCCTGGATTGATGCCCTTTTCATTCAGCTTCTGAACAAGCTTACTGGCATTGATTGGGAAAGTGGCTACGAACTCATTGAAATAATGGCCGCTGAATTTTGGAGCCTGGCATCCTGAAACCTGTGCAATTTGATTGGCTAGTTCCCTGGAAGTTTGCATTACTTTAATTGCCAGTTCTCTGAGGCCAGAGCCGCCCATGTATGCCATGTAGGTGGCTGTTGCCACGGTGGTTAATGCTTCATTGGAACAAATATTGGAAGTTGCCTTTTCCCGGCGAATATGCTGCTCCCTGGTCTGGAGGGTCATGCAGAATGCACGTTTGTCTTCTGTATCGGAAGTCAAACCGATTACCCGGCCTGGCATTTTTCTGATGTGTTTTTTCCTGCAAGCCATAATTCCTAGCATGGGGCCTCCGAAGTTCACAGCATTTCCAAAGACCTGCCCTTCAGAGATTACAATGTCTGCGCCATAATCTCCTGGCGGCCTCACAATACCCAGGGAAACTGCATCTGCCCCGACAACCAGAATCTTTCCATGAAGAATTTGGCGGATATTATCAACCTGATTTTCAAGAACACCATAATAATTCGGAGTTTCAACAAGGACTCCTATTGTGTTATCATCAATTTTGGATTTCAGGTCTTCCAAATTTGTCATGCCAGTACTCTTGTCGATTGCATATTTTTGGAATTTGATACCAGGGCCATTGCAATAATTCTCAAGCACCGAAATCCGGGACACAGGCAAATTGTCTGGAATTAGAAATATTCTAGCTTTTCGTTGAAGCCTGGCAGCCATTAGAACAGCTTCCCCAAGGCCAGTCGTATAATCATAAAGGGAATTATTCACAACCTCCATGCCAGTAAGTTCGCTCATCATGCTCTGATACTCGAATAATGCCTGAAGAAGACCCTGGCTTATTTCGGGTTGATAGGGCGTATAAGATGTTATGAACTCTGACCTGCCAACAATATTATTCACCGCAGCAGGAACATAATAATCATAGGCTCCGCCGCCAAGGAAGCTGGGCATTTCCTTTAATGAGATGTTTTTGTCGAGTATGTTTTCTAAATTCTTCCGAACATCTTGCTCTGTCATGCCATTATTTAGCCCGATTAATTCTGATCTTGCAGTATCTGGAATATCCTCGAATAGTTCGTTCACTGAAGTTATTTTCAGATGTGCCAGCATTTCTTCCGTGTCCCTGTCTTGCGCCATAATATCGGCCTCCGGGGTGGGTAATAACTGGTCAGAAATAATGGTTTCGATTTATTCCGGGCACATTAATGTTACACATCTAGGCTCTGATGATAAAACTAGTCGTTACACCGCAAATTTGACATTATACCTTTCTGGCTTCGATGAAAACCATTTCAACACCGAATTCCACAGTCTGGCCGTAATTTTTCCTTAATTCCTTCTCAAAAATAGCCAAATTCGTTTCAAAATCACCCTCAGGCACAAGTGCCAGTGTGGAAATATATCTCTTTCTGAACCTGTGGATCATATCGTCAATGCTGGCCTCGGTTGGCTGGCTCCTGACATTATGATGATGGATATTATCAAAATTCTCATGAGCCAGATGCCATTTTAACTCTGGAATGGGCATGAATCGGTCCAAATCAATTTTAACCAGTCCAGGAAAATGGCGCATGATGTGGCATTTTATTCTTGCATGGGACAGGGTGACAATGACCAGTTGGCCTCCGGGTTTCAGCACTCGCCTGGCCTGGGAGATCACCCTGGGCTCATCATCCACATGCTGCAAAACCAGCATGATAATCACCGTATCGAAAGTATCGCTTTCGAAGGGCAAGCTGGATGCATCACCCTGAAGCCAGATACCATGATCCTTGGCAGAGGCCTTTGACAGCATGCCTCTGGAAAAGTCAATGCCAGTAACCTTTGCGCCAGTGCATTCATTGATCTCTATGGAATAGCGGCCGGTTCCGCAGCCAGCGTCCAGAACATGGGTATTTTTTCTAATTCTGCCCCATTTAATCAGACTATTTGTCCAGTCATCCAGATGAATGAGGCTTTTAGACCGGATATTGTCAAATTCCTTGGAAGCAATATCATAATTTGTTTTCTTTTTCGGTTGCCAGCCTGCCATTTCCAGAAGCAGAAAATATTCAAAACGTTTGAATGATAGATTAATCGGAGGTGCAGTGAAATATCTTGCTTCATCTATCTCATGGGTATTCGGCTCTGGAGTCCCGGAAACAGTGCATGAGAATAATGCCAGATTGCCATTGTCCAGTTCTGCCACGCCGCAGTCTTTCCAGTTTTTTCCTATTAGGCCAGTTTCTTCCTTTAGCTCGCGTTTTGCTGCTTGGAGAGGCGTTTCTTTCCCTTCAATATGGCCGCCAGGGAACTCCCACTGCCGCTCAGTATGTTTGACCATTATGTATTTTCTGCCATGGCTGCTTTCGGATTTCTGTTCGAAAGCAGAGCTGCTCTCGGATTTCTGTCCGAAAGCAGACCTGGCTATGACTATTGAACCTTTCAATTTCATAATGCTTCAAGGATCTCAACGATGAATTTATGTGTATTTTCCATGCCCTGGGTTGCATCAATGTTCTTTATTAGGCCATTATCTGTGAAATAGCCTATTAACGGGGCTGTTTGAGAATTATATGTATCCAGGCGCTTGCTTACTGTTTCCACATTATCATCGTCCCGCTGGTACAGATCCCCTCCGCAGGTATCGCATTTTCCCTGGACCTTCGGAGGCCTGGCTGTAAGATTATAAACTGCATTGCACTTGCTGCATGTTCGCCTTGAAGTGAGACGATTAACAAGCTCCTCCATTGGAACATTCAGGTTTATTACAACATCAACTTTGGCCAACTTTTCCATAGCCTCTGCCTGTGCCAGGTTCCGCGGATAACCATCCAGAATATAGCCACTGGCACAGTCTGGCTTGTCAATTCTTTCCTTGATAAGTGAAAGAATCAAATCGTCTGGCCCTAACTTTCCGGCGTCCATATATTCCTTGGCTATCTTGCCCAACTCGGTTCCTTCGGCCACAGCTTTTCTGAGCAAGTCGCCAGTACTTATTTGCGGTAAGCTGTATTTCTCAACCAAAAACTGTGCCTGCGTGCCCTTTCCTGCCCCTGGGGGTCCCAAAAGTATCAATTTCATCTAATTCACCATTCTTTATCACTGGCCAGGCCCTCAAAATGCTTGAGGAATTCATCCTCAACCAGTGTCTTGGTGCTCACAACGCCTTTAATGGGTCTTATTTGCTTGATGACTATCCTGGCTATATCATTCGGTTCTTTTGCCTCGATGATAAGCAGAAAATCAATATCTCCCAGAAGCGGAGTTGCTTCCACTATGCCATTGGCATTACTGAAACCTCGATAGGCTTCCATTTCCTTGCCTGGTTCCACCGAAATAAGTACAAAACCTCTAACCATGCGTTCACCGAATGGGGCATTGTGAAGACAGATAATAAATTGTTGGTTGCTGATGCTCAGAACTGCCAATATAAAATTTGACCTTACAGCCTTTTTTTATTCGATTCCTTATTCAGTTACTGTTAAAAGTTCTGCGGCCTTTTCAATCACATTATTGAATATTACCTACATTCAGTAGAATATATCTAACATTACCAATTCCGCCAGTCTTTAGATGTGTGTTTTAGTTCCAGATAAATTGGATGTTGCAGATTCATTTTGTAGGCATCCGCCAGACTATTCCACATGGTATTATTGATATTTGCTGAATTAAGTGTCAAACTGGGGTCAGATTTCGGAATCGGTGCGGTTTAACATCTTCAGAGCCAGACGCCCTGCTTTCTGACCGGAAAGCAGCATACCGCCAAAGGTGGGTCCCATGCGGGGAAGGCCATATGCCGTGGATGCAGACATTCCAGTCACAATGAGTCCGGGATGAATCTCTCCAGTATTTTCTACAATGGCTTCATCTGCTTTTTCCACCCACATACATCCCATCCCTGGAATCGAAAGATAGCCCCTGGTTTCCAATGCCCTGACTACATGTGCATCATGACCTGTGGCATCTATCACAATCTTTGATTCTAGAGCAATTGGATCCACACAGGTTATTTGCCTGGGAAGTGCAGAAACCGGCGTCCAGTTCACCACAACTCCGGCAACTTGATTTTCTTCCCTGAGTACCAAATCATCAAACTTGGTCATATTCATTATCCATACACCAGCGTCACAGGCAGCGGCAATCAACTTGGAACAGGCATGGGGACCATCAGCCACAAAAAGTCCGGGTGAGACTTCCTTCAGGGGGACACCAAGTTCCCTCAAAAGCCCTTCTCCTGGAGACCTTATCGTAAGTGGATTCATCAGGAAACCACCAAGCCAGAAACCACCGCCAAGGTAATTATTACTCTCTATAATCACTGTACGTGCACCGCCCTTTGCCGTTTCGCGTGCCGCAACCAGACCACTGGGACCGCCGCCAATTATGATTACATCGGGATCTAGGTTCTCCATCATCCTGGTGCTGTATTCTTTCACTATTGCTTGTGTAACTTGCTTCTCAGATACCTTGCTGAACATGGTCATCACCTATTAACAATCGTTAAGTCCAAATAAGTCATTCAATATATAGGGCTTTCGGCGACCCATCATGAAACAACCCTAATTTGACATTTAAATCATAATTATGTTTGTGAAATCTGTGTTACTCCTATTTTTGACTGTGATT
>JAGLQM010000046.1 GCA_023136815.1 Thermoplasmata archaeon | reverse complement strand
ACCTCAATGGGCTTTTCAGATGGATATGTGAGATACTGAACCACTCCCACGGTATTCTCCAAATCTAGCCCCAGAATATCTTTAGCGTAGAAAAGATATGCCTGAACCTGAAACATATTCTCATCCCTGTGAGGCTTGCCAGTCTTCCATTCCACAAGGTAGTGTCTTCCATCTTTATACTCGAAAAGTAAGTCCGGTTTAGCATATGCCTTCTTTCCTTCAATACGGAACTCCCCATACCCATCAGGGTCAATATGCCAGTTATCCCACATATCCCTGGGCATATCCTGCATCATGGTGAGCCATTTAGAACCATAAAACGTGGTCATGCTGGTCTTTATCTGGCCGTGTATCTTGTCCCGCTCCTCTGGACTGAGCTTGAATCCCAGCCTCTTTTCAATCAGCGGCTTGTTCTGCACCAGTATCTCGAACTTGTTAACGGCTGTTTCCTTTGCCTCTTCCAGGGATATTGGCTTTCCATGAATTCGAAGGTCCTTCAAAATTTCAGCAATTGTATTATGGACCGAATTTCCAAGTTCAAAAGGAATTCTTGATAGCTGGCTAAGCTCCATTATTATGTTCTTCTCATGCTCCGGTGCGAATCTTTTTCCATAATAATCGTACCAATACATTCTCAGACAGCTTCGAAGCGTGTTCATGCGGGAAAAGGACCAGCCAGGTTCCCATGAGAATGGGTATTTTCTTTCTTCCATGATCTTCCTCATTCAGAATAAACGAGGAATATGATTTAAGGCTTTGCTTGATTAAATTTTCTTTCTTTTTATGGATATGATTTTTGATGAATCTGATGATAATCTATTTATATTACAACAATATATCAAATAAATTATATAAGGTATAACTTCACATAAATACAAATGGGGAGATACAATGGCCAATAGCAATAAATCAGGGAAGAAGATCTACAGAGGTTTCAGGAACAATCTTAATATTTCAAATGCTGGAACAAGCAGGGACGGCCTCACCAATGGTAATGGTTCAAAACCCACTGATGGCCTCACCAATGGTATGGGTAGTTCTAATGGATATGGCCCCTCACGCTCCCTAAAAAGAATTGATGATAAGGCAATTTCACCAAAAAAACTGTCACTGGTTCTTGTTCTGACAATAGTTCTTCTTATTCCGAGTATATTTATTGCTTTCAATTATTCCGAACCTGTTGAGGATCTTAAAATAGATGGAATCTTTGATGATATTGACACCATACTTCTAATAGCAGACGATGAAACAGTTTCCACGCCAGCACTTGATATTGAAGAATATGGTATTGCTGCCAAAGGTGACGGATTCACATATCTCTATGCCAGGGCCAAGGGTAACTGGATGGATTCTGCTGAAGCGAATTGCCTCAACATATTCTTTGACAGTGATAATGATAAGAGCACTGGCTACAAGCTGGAAAATATGGGAGCCGATTACCTGATAGAGGTGTATGGCTGGGATGGCAATGTCCAAGGCCAGTCTTTGAAAACCTTTTCTGGTGATGATCAATACAATTGGAGCAGTGGGCAATCATTAGGATTTGTGAGGGCTGCCATGTCAGGCAATCAGATTGAAATTGCCGTTTCACACAATTGGTTCACCCTTGAAGATGATTATAAAGCATTATTTACAACAAAATCTGAAGCCAATACAGGAGAGATTTGCAAGGCACAAATCGCAGAGGGCACAGGCGCACTTGTTGTGAGGCAGGAACCCAATGATGTTAATGGAATTATATCTGGCAATACTGCAATGAATCTGGAACTCAGGGCATATGGCTATGATATTGAAGTAAGCTTAATAGGCCTTACTGGCCTTAATTCTGCCTCTGTCAGCGGTCTGCCAGTAACGGTTCCTGCGGATTCATCAATCACTCTGAATGTAGACGTTTCCATCAATAATCTGGCTCAGGGCTCCTTTGTGGGGCTTTCTGTTTCATCAGTAATCTGTAATGGTTCCTACAGCATCACAGGAGAAGGATTGAAGGCATATGCCACAGCCGCACCAACCGAGATTCTCATTGATGGTGCATTTGCAGATTGGAATAGTGTGAACAAATCCACTGATGGAAGTGACCCTGATAATTCAGACATTGATATTACGGAATACGCATCTGTTAATACGACATCCAGTGCCCTATTCTACATGAAGACTGATTCCAATGGCAATATCTTTGCAGGCGGCATCACCCCTTACACGAGAACGAAACCAGAGTCATCTGGAAGCACAGGTGAACCAACCACTCCAAAGCTATTACCCAGAAAAACTGGAGAAGATATTACCAGGATATATGTTGATACACAAGATGGCGGCCAAAACACTGGTGGAATATTTGCAGATTATCTCATCGAGATAACTGGTATCCACGGTGAAATAACCTCCAGCAAGCTGTATTCATTGCCGGGAAAGCATTTTGTCAAGGTCATCAATGCGGCAAATGGGGTCAGGGAACTTGAGGCTAGTGTTGATGTAGGAGATATCAATTATACTGGCACAATGCAGTTTTACTTTGAAACTACCGACTGGCAGAAAAATAAGGATACAACTCCATCGATCTCAATGACGCGTGCTCTATCATTCGGTACCAGGAGCGGCGGTGATCTGCCTGAAGTCACGGGTGATGCTGATCTGATGGACGCACCATACACTTCTAGTGCACCAACAATCGATGGGGATTGGAGCTCTTCTGAATGGACTGATGCTGACTCATACAATGATGGTACAAATCTGATTGTCTACACAATGCAAGATGGCACAAACCTCTATGTCTGTGTCCGAGTGCAAACAGACACCACCGATGCCACCGGAGATTATTGCGATGTAATGTTCGAGCGGTGTCACAGTGGTGAGTCTTCACTCGACTCGAATGACAGAAAATTCAGGGCAGAGGACTCAGGAGTGTCTGATGCATCGGAAGATTATGATGGCACTGGAGGTACTTGGACAGTTGGCTCTCTTACGGGATGGAGTGCTGTCGCAGAGTTAGATGCTTCTGACAGTAGTTATATCACCTATGAATTCCAAATACCTTTTATTGATGTATGGGGTACCAGCACACCATCTTCAGGCGATATCGCAGGATTTGCCATTCAGGTATATGATGCAGACTCCGCATCAACTTATGAATATGGTTCTGCATCTGTAGATGAATTGAATCCTTCCACATGGGATGACGTTCAGATTCCCGAGTTTTCATTCCAGTTCATGCCGCTCCTTTTCATGCTGGGGCTGATTGTTGTAATTCAGAGAAAACGCAGGGGGGTAAGCAAATGAGCAAGAATAAGGAAAAAAAAGAGAACATAGAGCTTGCCACATGCCCGAATTGCGATAAGGAAATCCTTTCAGAATCTATTGAATGTCCAGAATGCGGCCAGGAATTTGAAGAAGAGGAAGCCGACGAGCTGATTGATGAAAACGAAGTTCAAGAAGAAATATCCGAAGATATTGAACCGCCTCTGGAAATTAAAAGAACAGGGTTGATTATAGGACTTCTACTGAGCTTTGCAGGAGTTGTTGGTGTTATAGGGCTCAGATCTGGCTTCATTCAATCACTGCTGGTGGGGGAAGCGTCTCCTTATTCTGGAATTGGACCTACCGAATCTATTGCTCACATTGTCTCCATTGTGCCAACCATTCTAGGTTTGATTATGATATTGAGTTGGGGTATAAAGAACGACCCAATATACTATAAATTGGAGATGTCCCGGAAGGATACTCCAGACGGAATTATGATTAAGTCAGAGGATGAAATGAACGCAGATGAAGACGAGGTTTTCATTCCCAATCATGATGAGGCTCCATCTGAAATCACAGAGCTTATTGAGGACGTGTCGGAAGAAGAATTAGATGAAGACGTAGAAATTGAGGCTTTAGATGAACTGGATGATCTCACAGTTGATGATATTGAAGATAAAATAGAGTCCATTGAGGTTCCGGCCTCTGTCAAGAAAGAGCTGGCCGAACAGATTAGAATCGAAAGATGCGAGAAGATGCTCACTGCCGCAGTCATACTTCCAGGCGACAAGGATAAGCTTAAGGCACTCATACCAACTGGTATGTCTGCCGTTGACTTCACTGAGGAGGTGAAGAAGGCCATTGAGAGGCGCAAGCAGCGTGAGGTGGATGATAATGTCACCGCAGACGAGAAGGCATCCATATTGGAGGATGAACTGGTTGTGGAGCTGGCCGAGCTGGAAGGAGCCCTGGACGAGGATGATGACCTAGAAGATCAGATTCTCAAGGAAATCGAAGATTTAGAGGACTTGTAATCAAGTAAATATTCAATTATCGGTGTAATTATGGCGCATCTAAAACTAAGGCGCAGAAACAGGCTGAGAGTGAAGGAGATTGATAGTTTAGCTTCAGAACTCAATGCAGTAATTGGTTGCGATACCTTTGGCCCAAATGATATAATCGAGACTGCTGAAGCTGGCGGGGTGAAATTGATACTTTTAAAGGGCAAGCCAGTGGCTATGTTCTTTGATGAAGAGCCATTCCCAACCATTCATGGTCTTTTACAGTATCCGGCAGTCAAGCGCTATATTACGGTGGACATGGGCGCAGTGAAGTTCCTTGCCAATGGAGCCGATGTCATGGCCCCGGGAGTTGTTGATGCCCATCCTGAGATAAAAAAAGGTATGCCTGTCTGGGTACGAGATGAGAAAAATAAAAGAGCTTTGGCCATAGGTGTGGCATTGATGGACGCTGGTGATATGATTATAGCCAGCGGCGGAAAGGCAGTCAAAACTCATCATTACGTCGGCGACAAATTTTGGGATCTGGGAACTTAGTTAATATATAATTCTTTAAGGCCAGTTTCTGAATTCAATTTCCTGCCAAGTTCTATCTCATCCACTTTCTTAATGAAAATCTCGTTTATGATATTGACAATGCCCTTGTTCAGATGGCCTCCAACAAGCGAGTGGTCATGGTCAGCCAGACTACAGTGTATGTGAATTATTATCTCGTCCTTGGAGGATATATTTCCTTGCATTGAAACGAGTTCATGGGGTTCAGCCAGATGTTTTGTGAAATATTTGGTTCCGTCAAAATATCCAATCTCCGCGTCCCTGAGCATTCCAATGCCCATGAGAACATATCCCGATTTGATATTGAAGTCAATAATTGCTTTGTGTAAGCATTGAAATAAATCTTCATCATGATTCAGCTTCAGAGCCACAAACCCATTTTCTTCCTTGCCGTGCATTTTATCGCCTCCTTTTAACTGAAAATTCATATCTGGATGGCATTCTGAGATTGCCCTTCTCGGTCCAGTAATCACATTCAGGGCACTTGTGGCCCAGCGTGACTGTCTTCCCATAGACTGTCATGTTCCTTGAAGCCTTTAATTTCGTGGCACAGACTGGACAGTTTGATATCGCAACATCGTGGCCAGTTGCTTTTGTATGAACCTTGATATCTACCATTCCAGAGATAATGGCCAGCCTTCTTATTCTGACCTCTCCTACCCTGTAATTATCATTGCCGAAGTTAAGTTCGGCTTCCACTCTCTCCTTCAGCTCCCGCTGAGAATGAATATTCTTGTATCTGGCCAGAACATTTCGAATGGCCAGAACAACTTCTCCATTCTTGGGCACTTTATACATTATGAAGGATATGAACTACACGATATATAAAATCATTATAGTTCATCAACCAATTTGGTAAGAACATCAGGCCTGTTTGTGATTATACCATCAATGCCCATATCAATGAATTTTTTCATTTTCGGAGCCTTGTCCAAAGTCCAGACATGTACTTTTAGCCCCTCTGTTTTTGCCTCATCAATAAGTGCCTGGTTTGTTATCTTATCTCTGGGATGGATTGCCTCAGCCTTGAGACTTATCGCAACCTGGATTATATTGAGCTTCTTGTCCGTGGAAATGCAGGCCAGTCTAGCTTTTTTCTCCCTTGATCTGATCTTCAAAAGCCATGGCCCATTAAAAGAGGAAAACAAAACATCATCCAGCATGTCAAGTTCCCTGACAATCTCAAGTGCAGGAAGGCTGGCTCCTTGCGCCTTAATTTCAATATTGAATTGACACTGGCCCTTGAATTGCTCTAAAATTTCTCGGAGCATTGGGATTTCCTCTCCATTTTTTAACTTGAGCTTTTTAATTTCCACCAGCAGCATCTTGTCTATATGCCCCTTCCTTTTGCTGATACTTTTCACATTGTCATCATGAAAAATAATCACCTCGCCATCAATGGTCGCATGAACATCCATCTCCAGCATATGGGCACCCATTTTGATTGCTTTTTGAAATGCGTCCCTGGAATTTTCTGTCGCATGGATACTGGCTCCCCGATGTGCAATGTTCATTATGCCTGGCATTGGGCTTGAATTGAGGCATCAGTACAAATACATTCTGTTCATTGGAAACCCTTATCTATCAAATGCCAATACTCGAATTGATTTCCATGACAGACATGCAAAATCAGAAGCTGAAAGGCAGTTTTAAACTCACCCGTGTTGGTGTCACTGATGTGAAGAAGCCAGTCACTGTTAAAAGGCCCAATGTAGAGATTACCCTGATTGTTGATTTTGACCTTTTTGTGGATCTACCGGCAGAGCTCAAGGGCTCTCATATGTCAAGGAACCTGGAAGTCCTGTCCAGGATTATTGACGAAAGTGTGCGCCAGCCAGTATCTGGCCTTGAGGATCTTGGTTCCAA